>CAMEJH010000001.1 GCA_945919455.1 uncultured Clostridium sp.
AAAGAACTCTAAAATGTAGAGTTCTTAAAGGGCGGAATTTATTCCGCTTTTTTATGCCAATTTGTGCAAAATTTGCAAAAAATATATAGACTATGATATACTATTTTAAAATTATTATATAGGAATAAATGGAGTAAAAACGAGATAAAATGCAAATAAAACAATTTTTAAAAAAGAATTTAAGATGGATAATATTATTTATATGTTTAATATTATTTTTAGATATAGCAGAAGATGTACTAGAAAAAGAAATAATGCAAAAAGATATAATAGGATATAATTTGATTTCTAAATATTTAATATCCGATTTTGCAACACCAATAGCAAAAATTATAACTCATCTGGGAAGTTCATTTTTTCTAATATTGTTAGCAATAATTTTATTTATTGCAATTAAAGACAAAAAAGTTGGAATATGTATATGGATTAATCTTGGTGTTTCGGCATTACTTAACCAGATATTAAAACATATTGTGCAAAGACCAAGACCAACTGAATTTAGAATAATAAATGAAACAGGATATAGTTTCCCGTCAGGGCATTCAATGGTAAGTGCAGCTTTTTATGGCTTTTTAATTTATTTAATATACAAAAAAGTAAAAAATAAATATTTAAAATGGACATTGATATCAATTTTAAGTATTATAGTATTTCTAATAGGTATAAGTAGAATCTATTTAGGTGTACATTATACAAGTGATGTATTAGCAGGATTTTTGATATCAATATCATATTTGATAATATTTACAAGTATATTAAAAAATTATAATATAATTAATAAAAATTAAAATATTTATTGCAATTTGTCAAAAAAAGTGATATCATAATATACAGTTAAGATAGATTAAAAAAAAACCGATTTTGGAGTTTTTTCTTTAATCTATTTTTTTGTTTTTATAGGAGGGGTAGTAAAATGAACACAAAATATGTATTTGTAACAGGTGGAGTAGTATCAGGACTAGGAAAAGGAATAACAGCAGCATCACTAGGAAGATTACTAAAAAATAGAGGATATAAGGTTACAATTCAAAAATTTGATCCATACATAAATGTAGATCCAGGAACAATGAGCCCATACGAGCATGGAGAAGTATTTGTAACAGATGATGGAGCAGAAACAGATTTAGACTTAGGGCATTATGAAAGATTTATAGATGAAAATTTAACAAAAAATTCAAGTGTAACTATGGGAAGAATATATTCAAATGTTATAGAAAAAGAGAGAAGAGGAGATTATTTAGGAAAGACAGTTCAAGTAATACCACATATAACAAATGAAATAAAAGAAAAGATATATAGTTTTGAAAATACTGATACAGATATAGTAATAACTGAAGTTGGTGGAACTGTAGGGGATATAGAAGGATTATCTATAATAGAAGCAATAAGACAAGTAGGATTAGAAAAAAATCCAGAAGATGTTATATATATACATGTAACTTTATTGCCATATATATTTGGTTCAAATGAAATAAAATCAAAACCAACACAACACTCAGTAAAAGAATTACAAAGTTTAGGAATAAAACCAGATATATTAGTATGTAGAACAGAAAGAGATATACCAGATTCAATAAGAGACAAATTAGCACTATTCTGTAATGTACGAAAAACAAGTGTAATACAAAATAAAACAGCAGACAACTTATATGCTGTACCACTAATGCTGGAAGAAGAGGGGCTAGCAAAAGAAGTATGCAATCATTTAAGATTGGATAAATATGTACCAGATAATAGAGAATGGCAAGAAATGATTGATAATGTTAGAAATATAAGTGATGAAACAGTGAATATAGCAATAGTAGGGAAATATATAAAACTAGAAGATTCATATTTATCTGTAATAGAAAGCTTACATCATGCAGGATTTGCAAACAAAGTAAAATTAAATATAAAGTTGATTGATTCAGAGTCAATCAATTCAGAAACAGCAAAAGAAAAACTATCAGGGTTACAAGGAATAATTGTTCCAGGTGGATTTGGTAATAGAGGAGTTGAGGGAAAAATTGAAACAATAAGATATGCAAGAGAAAATAATATTCCATTTTTAGGAATATGCTTAGGCATGCAAATGGCTGTTGTAGAATTTGCAAGAAATGTATTAGGTCTAAAAGATGCAAATTCGGCAGAGTTTAATGAAACAACTCAGAATCCAGTTATACATATAATGGAAGAACAAATAGGAATAGACAAAAAAGGTGGAACAATGAGACTTGGAGCATATCCATGTATATTAAAAGAAGGAAGCCTTGCAAAAGAATTATATGGACAAGAAAAAATATCAGAAAGACATAGACATAGGTATGAATATAATAATGACTATAAAGAAAGATTAGAGAAAGCAGGGCTAATCTGCTCAGGAACGTCTCCAGATGGAAAATTAGTTGAAATTGTGGAATATAGAAACCATCCATATTTTATAGCAGGACAGTTCCATCCTGAATTTAAATCAAGACCTAATAAGCCATCTCCATTATTTGTTGGATTGGTTAAGGCTGCTAAAGAAATATAACAAAAACAGGGTGATAAAATCACCCTGTTTTTGCTTTTAGGCAGAAGCCGAAACTTCGCCCTTGTTTTCAGGAAGCATAGCCAAAATTTGTTCCTGCTCTTCTTTGGAGAAACCTCCAAACTCTTTGCTCAGCTTGTCGAGAAGATCTGCCCGTTCGCACAGGTCATCAAGGTTTCCACAAGGCGGCAGCTCGCTAAAAGCAATGAACTGATTGACAAAATCCTGAACTTCCATAATAAAAACCTCCAATTGTAGTTTTTTTTTCAACAATAGCACATAGCTATACTAACTTTATTATAACATGAACTAGGATAAAATTCAAATTTGATGGGAAAGTTCTAAATTACAATGCTATTGCATATAATAATTTGAATGCAATTGTGAACATTATGTGAAATTTAAATAAAAGTATTGACAAAGAATAAAAATGGGTATATATTATTAGCAGTCAAACAGAAAGAGTGCTAATTTAAAACTGAATACTCTTAATTTGGCAAGAGAAAGGAATGTGATAAATATGATAAAACCATTATCAGACAGAGTATTAATAAAAATGAAAGAAAAGGAAGAAACTACAAAAAGTGGGATAATCTTAGCAAGCACTGCACAAGAAAAGCCACAAATAGCAGAAGTAATTGAAGTAGGACCAGGAAGAATGATTGACGGAAAAAGAGAAGAAATGGAAGTAAAAAAAGGTGATAATGTAGTAGTAAGCCAATATGGCGGAACAAAAGTAAAATTTGAAGGCGAAGAATATATCATATTAAGAGAAGAAGATATATTAGCTGTTATAGAATAGAAAGGAAGGATAATTATGGCAAAACAAATAAAATTTGGAGAAGATGCAAGAAAATCATTATTAGAAGGTGTCAATAAATTAGCAGACACAGTAAAGGTAACATTAGGACCAAAAGGAAGAAATGTAGTATTAGATAAAAGTTTTGGTTCACCATTAATAACAAATGATGGTGTAACAATAGCAAAAGAAATTGAGTTGGAAGACAAATTCGAAAATATGGGAGCTCGTTTAGTAAAAGAAGTATCAACAAAAACAAATGATGTTGCAGGAGATGGAACAACAACAGCAACAGTATTAGCACAAGCAATGATAAAAGAAGGAGTAAAAAATGTTGCAGCAGGAGCAGATCCAATGGCAATAAAAAGAGGAATAGAAAAAGCAGTAGATGGAGCAGTAGAAGAATTAAAAGAAATAACATCACCAGTTAATGGAAAAGAAGATATTGCAAGAGTTGCAAGTATATCTGCAAACAACGCAGAAGTTGGAGAATTAATTGCTGATGCAATGGAAAAAGTATCAAAAGATGGTGTAATAACAATCGAAGAATCAAAAACATCAAATACAGAATTAAATGTAGTTGAAGGAATGCAATTTGATAAAGGATATGTATCACCATATATGGTAACAGATACAGAAAAAATGGAAGCAATTGTAGATAATCCATATATATTAATAACAGATAGAAAAATAAGTAATATTCAAGAAATATTACCATTACTAGAAAACTTAATGCAATCATCAGGAAAATTAGTAATAATCTGTGATGATATAGAAAGTGAAGCATTATCAACATTAATACTAAATAAATTAAGAGGAGTATTAAATGTTGTAGCAGTTAAAGCACCTGGATTTGGAGACAAGAGAAAAGCAATGCTAGAAGATATTGCAATTCTAACAGGAGGAGAAGTAATATCACAAGATTTAGGAATGGAATTAAAAGATACACAAATAGAACAATTAGGTAGAGCAAAACAAGTAAAAGTACAAAAAGAAAATACAATAATTGTTGATGGATCTGGAGATAAAGATGCTATAGCTGCAAGAGTTAAACAAATAAAAGCTCAAATAGAAGAAACAAAGAGTGAATTTGATAAAGAAAACCTACAAGAAAGACTAGCTAAAATTGCAGGAGGAGTGGCAGTAATAGGAGTTGGAGCAGCTACAGAAGTAGAAATGAAAGACAAAAAATTAAGAATTGAAGATGCTTTATCAGCTACAAAAGCAGCAGTAGAAGAAGGAATTGTAGCAGGTGGTGGAACGGCATATGTAAATATTATACCAGCAGTAGAAAAAATTGCAAAATCTCTAAATGGAGGAGAAAAATTAGGAGCCGAAATAGTATTAAAAGCATTAGAAGAACCTGTAAAACAAATTGCAAGAAATGCAGGGTTAGAACCAGCAGTTATACTTGAAAATGTTAAAAAATCTGCACCTGGATTTGGATTTGATGCATATAATGAACAATATGTAGATATGAAGAAAACAGGAATTGTAGATCCTACAAAAGTTACAAGAAGTGCACTTCAAAATGCAGCATCAGTTGCGGCAATGGTATTAACAACAGAAAGTTTAGTTGCAGATGCACCAGAATCTAAAGGATGTGGTTGTGGACACGACCATGAAATGGATAATGGAATGGGTGGAATGTATTAAAATACTTGCTAAAAAGCCTAAAATGTGGTATAATAAAAAGACATCAAAGCGCTAGGCGCAGGAGGTATATATGGATAGAATGAAGCAAATGTGGAAAAAAGTAAGCGAATTATCGCTTACTTGGCCTACTACAGGACAACCTTTTAAGGAGGTTTTTAAAAACATCCTTACAGGGGAAACTTTCACTCGTTACTACAATGAGAATGGGGTACTCATTTCTTCTGACGAGTATAAGGTTTTACCTAGATGGGTTTTCTAAACTATCCAAAAACGGGGGCACAATAGTGCTCCCATTTTTATGCATAAAAGTCATCAAAAGTATTGATTTTTTTACTATTTTAAAGTATAATCATATTCGTAGTGAAGGAGAGAAATAAGATGAAAGCAATAGAAATAAGAAACAAATATTTAAACTTTTTTAAAAGAAATGGACATGCGGTTATTCCATCAGCACCTTTAATACCAGAAAATGATCCATCAGTATTATTCACAACAGCAGGAATGCAACCATTGGTGCCATATTTATTAGGAGAGAAACATCCAGCGGGAACAAGACTTACAGATTATCAAAAATGTGTAAGAACAAATGATATAGAAGAAGTTGGTGATAATAGACATTTAACATATTTTGAGATGCTAGGAAACTGGTCATTAGGAGATTATTTTAAAGAAGAATCAATTCAAATGAGCTATGACTTCTTAACAAAAGAATTAAATATTCCAGCAGAAAAACTATCAGTTACATGTTTTTCTGGAGATGAAGACTGCCCAAGAGATGAAGTAACAGCAGAATGTTGGAAAAAAGCAGGAATTCCAGAAGAAAGAATATATTATTTTGGAAAAGATGATAATTGGTGGATAGCAGGAGAAGAAGGACCATGTGGACCAGATACAGAAATGTTCTATGATACAGGAAAACCAAAATGTTCTGCTGAATGTAACCCATCATGTGGATGTGGAAAATATGTAGAAATATGGAATAATGTTTTCATGGAGTTTTTTAAAGGAAAAGATGGAAAATATACAAAATTATCACAACACAATGTAGATACAGGACTAGGGCTAGAAAGAATGGCAATGCTACTACAAGGAAAAGAAACACCATTTGAAACTGAAATTTTTGCTCCAATAATGGATAAACTATTAGAACTACAAAAAATAGACAATATATCAAGTAGAAGAATAGTTGCAGAACATTTACGTTCAAGTATGATGATAATATGTGACGGCGGAAGACCAAGTAATATAGATAGAGGATATATATTAAGAAGATTAATACGTAGAATGATAAGACATATGAATAAACTACAAATATCTTTAGATGAATTATCAACATTAATAGATATAAATGTGGAAAACTTAAAAGAAATGTATCCAGCATTAGAAGATAATAAAGAAATTATAAAAGCAGTAATATTAGAGGAAAAGGACAAATTTGTAAAAACTTTAGCAAAAGGCGAAAAAGAATTTTCAAAAGAAATTGAAAATGTTAAACAACAAGGTAAAAATATTATAGATGGAAAAATGGTATTTAGGCTATATGATACATATGGATTCCCACCAGAAGTAACAGAAGAACTAGCTGCTGAAAATGGTATGACAATAGACAAAGAAGAATTTAATAAATTATTCAAAGAACATCAAGAAAAATCAAGAGCAGGAGCAGAACAAAAATTTAAAGGTGGTTTAGCATCAACAGGAGAAATAGAAACTAAATATCATACAGCAACACATTTATTAAATGCAGCATTAAAACAAATACTTGGATCACATGTGCACCAAAGAGGAAGCAATATAACCTCTGAAAGAATGAGATTTGATTTTTCACATCCTGCCAAGATGACTGATGAAGAAAAACAAAAAACTGAAGATTTAGTAAATAAGTGGATTTCAGAAGCTATTCCTGTAGAACATTTAGAAATGAAAAAAGAGGAAGCAATAAGATTAGGCGCTGAAGCAATGTTTATTGAAAAATATGGAGATGTAGTATCTGTATACAAAATAGGAGATATATCTTTGGAATTATGTGGAGGTCCTCATGTTGAAAATACTTCTGAAATAGGCCACTTTAAAATAAAAAAAGAAGAATCAAGTTCATCAGGAGTTCGTAGAATAAAAGCTATTATAGAATAATTTTTAAATATTAAAAGGAGGAAATGCCTTATGAAAGACGACTGTATATTTTGTAAAATAATAAAAGGAGAAATTCCATCAAGTAAGGTATATGAAGATGAAGAAATATTAGCATTTAATGACATAAATCCAGCTGCTCCTATTCATGTACTAGTAATACCTAAAAAACACATAAGTTCTCTTGCAAAAATGGAAGATGGAGATGAACAAATAATTAGTAAAATTTATAAAGTAATAAATAAAATTGCAGAAAAACAAGGATTTAAAGAAAAGGGATACAGAGTAATAGTAAATTGTGGCAAAGATGGTGGACAAGAAGTTGGGCATTTGCACTTTCACTTATTAGCTGGAACACAACTAGGAGAAAAAATAGTGTAAACCTCTACCAATTTTAATAAAATTATGGTATAATATAAATATATGAGAAAATTGGGGGTAGATATTATGAATAGTAAGTATAGTAGTCTATTAACAGTACTATTAGTAATAGTAATAATTGCTATAATAGGAATAATAGGATTTTTAGGATATAGATATTACAAAAATGAATCTTTAAAAAATCAATCAGAAGACTTTGTTGATTCATTTTTAAGTGATGGAAGTATATCTAATAATAATAACAATAATACAAATACATCAACAGGAGATGTTGTATTTGACGGAGTAGATGAAGGAAATACTACAGGAAACAGTACAACTACAGGAAATACTCCTAAATATAATGGATATGAGACAATAGGAACTATAGAAATACCTGCAACAAATGTAAAACAACCAATATTAGCAAGTTCTGAGTTATCAAAATCTTCTTTAGAAACATCTGTTGTAGAAATATATGGACCAGGATTAAACCAAGTTGGAAATACAACAATAGCAGGACATAATTTTAGAAATGGAACATTTTTCTCAAATAATAAGAAATTGAATTCAGGAGATAAAATATATATAACAGATTTAAGTGG
This sequence comes from uncultured Clostridium sp., assembly GCA_945919455.1. Lineage (GTDB taxonomy): Bacteria > Bacillota > Clostridia > TANB77 > CAG-508 > CAG-269. The sequence continues at coordinate 8,060 of CAMEJH010000001.1, forward strand.
AAAAAGACTATCATATACAATATATAACAAATATGAAACAGATGAAAATGATTCAGAATATATGACTAGAGATACACAAGGAGCTATAGAAATATCTTTAACGACATGTACTGATGATAGTAAAGCTAGATTAATAATTTGGGCAAAAGCAGATGTCTAAAATATATAATCCCCATAATGATTTTGATTATTATGGGGATAATTAGTATAAAGGAGAAACTAATGGATAAGAAACAGGCAGAAAAACGAATAAAAGAGCTTAGAAAAAAAACAGAATATTATGCAAAAAAATATTATGATGATGATAAACCAGAGATATCAGATTTTGAGTATGATATGATGATGTTAGAATTAAGAACACTAGAAAGTCAATATCCTGAGCTTATAACAAAAACATCTTTAACGCAAAAAGTTGGAGGAACAGTAAAAGAAGGATTTCAAAAAGTAGAACATGAAGTTCCTTTACAAAGTTTGCAAGATGTTTTTAATTTTGAAGAAATAGAAAATTTTGATGAAAGAGTTCAAAAACAAGCTTTAGAAAATAATATAGAGCAACCTAAATATGTAGTGGAAACCAAAATTGATGGATTATCTGCAGCATTAGAATATAAAGATGGAATTTTTGTAAGAGGGGCAACAAGAGGAAATGGATTAGTTGGAGAAGATGTTACAGAGAATCTAAAAACAATAAAAACAATACCTAAAGAATTACCAGAAAAAATAAATATAACTGTAAGAGGAGAAGTATTTATTTCAAAGGAAGATTTTGAAATAATGAACCAAGAAAGAGAAGAAAATGAAGAAGAACTATTTGCAAATGCACGTAATGCTGCTGCAGGTTCATTAAGACAATTAGATAGTAATGTAACTAAGAAAAGACCGCTAGATATTTATATATTTAATGTGCAAAAAATAGAAGGAAAAGAATTTAACTCTCATTTTGAAGAATTACAATATCTAAGTAATTTAGGATTTAATGTAAATCCTGTAAGGATTTATTGTAAAAACAAAGAAGAGATAATAAATGCTATAAACAAGATTGGCGAAGATAGGGAAAAATTGACTTTTGGAATTGATGGAGCAGTTGTAAAAGTGGATAATTTAAAATTAAGAGAGATTATGGGAACAACAAGTAAAGTTCCTAAATGGGCAATTGCATATAAATATCCACCAGAAAGAAAAGAAACAATATTAAAGGATATTGTTTGCCAAGTTGGAAGAACTGGGGTAATTACACCGATGGCTATTCTAGAACCAGTAAAAGTAGCAGGGTCTACTATATCCAAAACTACACTTCATAATGAAGATTTTATAAAAGAAAAAGGATTAAAAATAGGAGATAGGGTAATAATTCAAAAAGCTGGAGATGTAATACCAGAAATAGTAGAAGCTGTAAAAGTAAAGAGAACTGGAGAAGAAAAAGAATTTAAAATGCCAAGAGTTTGCCCTGTATGCGGAGCAGAAGCAGTACGAGAAGAAGGCGAAGCAGCAATTAGATGTACAGGAATAGAATGTCCAGCAAAACTATATAGGAATTTGGTTCATTTTGTTTCAAGAGAAGCTATGAATATTGATGGACTAGGAGAAAATATAATAGGAATATTGCTTGAAAAAAAGATGATTACAAATATTGCGGATATTTATGATTTAAAATTCGATGATATTGCATCATTAAAGAAAAATGGTAAAAAATTTGCACAAAATTTAGTTGATAGTATAATTGCTAGTAAACAAAACGATCTATATAGGCTAATCACTGCGCTTGGAATAAGACATGTTGGAGTAAAAGCAGCAAAGATATTAGCAAGACGATTTGGTAATATAGATAGTTTGTCTTTAGCAACAATAGAAGAACTAAGTGAGGTTGAAGATATAGGTCCAATAGTTGCACAAAGCATTAAAGAGTTCTTTGCGCAAGAACAAACACAAGATTTAATTTTAAGATTGAAAAATGCAGGAGTAAATACTGAAAGAATAAAAGATGAAGAAGAAGATAATAGATTTGAAGGGAAAACTTTTGTACTTACTGGTAGTCTTGAAAAATATTCGAGAGATGAAGCTTCAAATATAATAGAAAAATTTGGAGGAAAAACTTCTAGCTCTGTATCTAAAAAAACAAGTTATGTATTAGCAGGAGAAGATGCAGGAAGCAAACTTATAAAAGCGCAAAGCTTAGGAGTACAAATAATAACAGAAGCTGAATTTGAAGATATGTGTAAATTGTAAGAAAGGAACAAAATATGGAAGGATATACTTTTGAAGACATGTGGTTAGATTTAAAAAATGGTTATCAAATATATTATACTTATGTGCGTAATAGATATGTTCTATTTAAAACTGCTAAAAATTGCTATACACAAAAATTATTAACAGATGACCCTAAAAATCCCCAACCCAAAATGACAATGTTAACACTTAAAAGGGTTAAAGAGATGTTTCCTTTTATGGAGGATATTGAGTATAAGATAATGAATGAATAAATAAAAATTATTATTTTAATAGTAGAAAAATATAATTTTTTGTGATAAAATAATTCAAAAAAACAAGAGGATATAAATATGGAATTAATAGATGGAAAAAAATTAGCAAAAGAAATTAGAGAAAATTTGAAGTTGAAATGTGATGAACTAAAAAAAGAAGGAATTAATCCGAAGTTAGCAGTAATAATGGTAGGAGAAGATAAAGCATCAAAAGTATATGTAAAAAATAAGAGCAAAGCTTGTAATGAAATAGGAATTGAATTTGAAGAGTTTATATTAGATGAAAATATTGAACAAAAAGATTTAATGGAACTAATAAAAAAATTAAATAATGATAAAACAGTTAATGGAATATTATTACAGAGTCCAATTCCAAAACATTTAGATATAAATGAAGCATTTAAGGCAATTGCACCAGAAAAAGATGTAGATGGATTTAATCCTGTTAATGTGGGAAAATTAAGTTTAAATCAAGATACTTTTGTATCATGTACACCATATGGAATAATGAAAATGTTTGAAGCCTATAATATTAATTTAGAAGGAAAAGATGTAGTAATAGTTGGAAGAAGTAATATTGTAGGAAAGCCATTAATACAATGTTGTTTAAATAAAAATGCAACAGTAACGGTATGTCATTCAAAAACAAAAGATTTAAAAGAACATACAAAAAATGCAGACATAGTAATTGCTGCAATAGGAAAATCAAAATTTGTTACAGAGGATATGATAAAAAAAGACGCTGTAGTAATTGATGTAGGAATAAACAGAGGAGAAGATGGAAAATTAACAGGAGATGTCGATTTTGAAAATGTAAGTAAAAAAGCTAGTTTTATTACACCAGTTCCAGGTGGGGTGGGACCAATGACAATAGCTATGCTAATGAATAATGTAATAAAAGCAGCAAGTAAAAAATAAAAAGGGGGCATTATGTAGAGATACATATTGCCTCTTTTGTATATATTTTAGAAAGAGAGGAAAAATGCAAATAGAAGAAATATCAGTAGATAATAAAGAATATCCAAAACAATTAAAAAACATATATGATCCACCAAAAAAATTATATATATTGGGAAATAGAGAAATATTAAAACAGGGAGGAATAGCAATAGTAGGTTCACGAAATGCTTCTGAATATGGGAAAAAAGTTGCTCTAAAAATTTCAAAAGAATTAAGTCAGAATGGATTTCATATAATAAGTGGACTAGCAAAAGGAATTGATACATATGCTCATTTAGAAATTGTAAAATCTAATAATAAAGGAAAGGCTATTGCTGTCTTAGGGAATAGTTTAGACAATGTATATCCAAGAGAAAATAGAGATTTGGCTATAGAAATAATAAAAACAGGTGGATGTATAATATCAGAATATCCAATAGGAAGCAAAATAGAAGCTAAAAATTTTCCAGAAAGAAATAGAATAATAAGTGGATTAAGTAGAGGTGTTGTCATTATAGAAGCAGCAGAAAAAAGTGGAGCATTGATAACAGCCGATTTTGCATTAGAAAATGGAACAGAGGTTTTTGCAGTACCAGGAAATATATTTAGTAATACATCTATAGGAACAAATAATTTAATAAAAGAAGGAGCGAAAATTGTAACTTCTACAAAAGATATACTTGAAGAAATAATTCAAAAAACTTGAAAATAAATTTTTATATTGTTATACTAAGAATGAATTACATATGAAAGGAGTTTTTTTATGGAACAAGATAAAATAGATAAAATTATAAATTTAATAAAAAGAATAGAAATAACAGAAGAAAATAAAGAAGAAGTAGACCAAATAAAAGAATTAATAAAAAATAAAAATTATGCAAGAGCTGTTCAAATACTAAAACAAATAAATAAAGAAGGAAAAGTAAAATTACTAGATGAAATAAATAACAATAGAATTTTAGTAGAAAATGAAGAAAATTTTGAAGAAGATGATGAATTAGAAGAAAATGAAGAATATGAAGAGGAAACTGAAGAAGAAGCAGAAGAAAGTGTATATCCAAAAAAGTTATCAAACAATAACTTAGAAGAACAATATATAAGTTTATTATTGGATAATCCAAAAGCTATATCCATGTATTATATCTTACATGAAGATTGTTTCTTTGAAGATAATGATATGCTAAATTTATATAAAAGTGTTTTATTTACAGAAGGAGAAGCATTTGCACCACAAATAGCGAAGAATAATTATAATTTTGCAGTAGAAGGTGCTGATACATATGAACAAAAAAGAATTTTAAAAGAAAAAGCTAAGACTGGAAAATATGATTTTGAAAAGATATATATAGCCTTAAGAAAACTGTTTGAGTTAAGAAAAAATTATTTAAGTAATCCAATAAAAGAAACTCAAGAGAAAATTATAGATATATTAGATTATGAATTATATGATAAAATGACTATAGAAGAAGTAAAGAGTGCAATAGAACAAATAATTGCTACAGAAAAATTTAAAAGAGGAGTATTAAGTAATAATATAACTGATTTTTTAATTTCAGGAGATAACAATTTGACAACAGGATTAAGTTTACCATTTCCAATATTAAGTAGTGTATTTAAAGGAATAAGAAAAGGGGAAACAATGGCTTATGCAATGCCATCAAATTCAGGAAAGAGTAGATTTACAATTAACTTAGCAGCATATTTGGCATTTGTACATCAAAAAAAGGTTTTAATAATATCAAATGAAATGTCAGAAGAAAAAATGCGTTTATGCTTAATTACAACGGTATTAAATAATAAAGAAATTCAAAAATTACATGGTCAAAACATATCAAAGACAGAAGGAGAGTTGCTTGAATTTAAATTCAGACCAGATAAAGGACAAAACGTAAAAGTAGATGAAGATGGTTTTGTATTAAAAGAAGAAAATGAAAAACAAAAAGATTTTGCTAAAAGATTAATGAAAGTATCTAGCGAATTTAACAAAGTTTTGGCAGTAACTAATTGGATAGATAAACAAATAAAAAATTCAATTTATTTTGTTAATATAACAAATCATACTAATGATGAATTAGAAAAGGTTATATTAAACTATTACTATAAAGAAAAAATGGAATATGTATTTTATGACACATTAAAAACAGATACAGAAAATATAGGAAATGGTGAAGAACTAAAAAAGACTGCTACAATTCTTTCAAATTTAGCACAAAATTTAGATATATTTATAGCTTCTTCATTACAATTAGCAGAAAGCAATACTTTACCAATAAATTTAAATATTAATGACTTAGCTGTAAGCAGAACTGTAAAAGAGGTTTTAGATACTTTATGTTTAATAAAACAAATTCATAATGAAGACCTTGGTAAATATGAATATTCTTTAGAAGAAGTAGATACTAAATTTTATGAACTAGAGAAATTTGAAAATCCAGATGTAAGATATTATGCTTGTGTTGTTGATAAAAATAGGGCAGGAGCAAAACCAAAAACAGTATTTAGATTAAATTTGGCATATAATATTTGGGAAGAATTAGGATATTTGAGATTGAAATCAGAGTAAATATAGTTCTAACATAAATTAACCCCGAATACAATTAAACAAAAGTATTCACATGGGGGTTATCATAATGAGAGGAATAACTATTGAGGAACGTGTCATAAGTTTGGCACAATATATTATAGATTCTAAAGATACAGTGAGAGGGGCTGCTAAAAAATTTTGTATAAGTAAAAGTACAGTACATAAAGATATAACTGAAAGATTAGGCGAGATAAATCCTGCTTTAGCAAAAGAAGTAAGAAAAATTTTAGATGAAAATAAAGCAGAAAGACATATAAGAGGAGGAATGGCAACTAAACTTAAATATATGAAAAAATAATAAAATATAATAATTATTGGAGGAAAAAATGAAAGTCGTATTAGACGAAGATAAAAATAAAATGAGTAATAAACTAAAAATATTTTATATATCAATTATAGTTATATGTATAATTTCTGTTATATTAGCAATAGTTTTGCAATCAAAAACAGATGAAGAAGAATATAGTAAAAAAGTACCACAAATGGATCAAGAACAAATAAATACATATAAAGATGAATTTGATACCATATTTAAAAATAAAGTTAATTATATGGAAAATAATAGCTATAAAATCATGAAGGTAAAAAAAGAAGAAGAGATAATATATACAGGATATCATATTAAAGAAAGTAAGATTAATGATTATGAACTTGATGTAAATATACCATATATAAATATTGTAAACGAAACAACTGAGAAATTTAATGAACAGATTAAAGATATTTTTGAAAAGAAAGCAAAATCTGTATTAAATACTCAAGGAAACAATATAATATATACAGTTAACTATAGTGCTTATGTAACAAACAATATTTTATCATTAGTAGTAAGGTCAACATTACGAGAAGGCAATAATCCACAAAGAGATATAGTGCAAACATACAACTATGACTTAACTGAACAAAAAGAATATACAATGGAACAATTTTTAGAAATAAAAGGAATGTCTAAACAACAAGCTAATCAAAGGATAAAAGAAGAAATAAAAGAAGTTCAGAAAAAAGTAGAACAATTAAGCCAATTAGGATATAGTGTATATGCAAGAGATCCAAATAGTGACATATATAGTATAAATAATGTTACAGAATATTTTATAGGAGAGGATAATGCGCTATATATTATATTTGCATATGGAAATGAAAATAATACAAATGAAATGGATATTGTAGTAATATAAAAAGAAACTTGATTTTTTAATCAAGTTTCTTTTTGAAAATAAAAGGGGATGTTTGTTGTAATCAGTTTCTACTGACTATGCTTATAATATACCAATCAATTTTGTTCATTTTGTGAACTGATAGTGAAAATTGTGAAATGTTTAAGGTGTTTCTTCAAGAGTTACTGTTACTTCTTTTTCAGTACCATTTCTATTTATTTTTAAAGTCATTGTATCACCAATATTATGAGAATTTTTGATTTCGTTTAATTCATCCATAGTTTTAATATCTTTTCCATCTGCTTGAATGATTATATCTCCAGCTTGTAATCCTGATTTTTCAGCAGGTGAGAAGCTTTGAACATTTTTTACATAAACACCTAATGTTGCCAAATCATATTTTTTAACAGTAGCGTCATCTAAATCAATTCCACTTATTCCAATGTAAGGTCTTAAAACTTTATTATGATCAATTAATTGATCTACAATATCAAGAGTAGAATTAATTGGAATTGCAAATCCAATACCTTCAACACCTGATCCTGATAATTTTAATGTATTTATACCAATAACCTTACCTTCACTATTAACTAGAGCTCCACCACTATTTCCAGAGTTGATTGCAGCATCTGTTTGGATACATACATATTTATTACCATCTGATTGAACTTCTCTATTTACAGCGCTAATTATTCCTGTAGTAACAGTTGTATCTAATCCTAAAGGACTACCAACAGCCATTACAAATTCTCCTACAACAGCTTCATCGGAATTTGCAAATTCTGCAGCTGTTAATCCTTTTTTTTCAATTTTTAAAACAGCTAAATCTGTTTGAGAATCTTTACCAACAATTTTTGCATCTAATGTTGCATCACTTCCATAGATATCACTATTAAGTTTTACTTTAACAGAAGTTGCATCTGAAATATCGTAATATGAATAAGAAGATGATGAGCTACTACTATCTACAACATGATTGTTAGTTAAAATATATCCATCTTCACTGATTATTATTCCTGAACCAGTTGCTGTTGCTGTAGAAGTTGAAGGTCCTCCAAATCCAAAGAAAGAATTTGAAGTTACATTATATGTTACTTCAATACCTACAATAGATGGTAATATTTTGTTTGCTGCAAAAATAGCTGTATTAGAATAATTAGAAAGAGATACTAAATTTGTTGTTGTACCTGATGCTGTAGAAGTCTGAACAGTAGTAGTTTTTTCCTCTGTTCCTATTAATTTTTCTTTTATAGATGGAACACCAAAACATGTTCCTATTACTAATGAGCATCCAACTACTCCACTAAAAAATGGTAGTAATATATTTTTTCCAAATCCATTATTATTTTTTTTGAAATTTGCATTTGAAACTTTGCTTGAAATTACTTCAAATTTGTTTTCATTTTCGTCCATATGAAAGCCTCCTTAAAACTTATTAAATTTTATCTTATTACAGCTTATAGGATACACCACATATGTGAATATTTTGTGAAAATGATGTAAAAAACTAAAAATATTTTTTATTATTTTACTTGAAAATAACAGTAACTATAGTTATAATATAAATATGGAGGATGAATTATGAAAAAACAAAAAGGAATAACATTGGTAGCATTAACAATTACAATAGTAGTAATGATAATAATTGCAAGCATCACAACATATGCAGGTATAGATTTAATAAAAGAGGCAAAGTTGCAAGATTTAGTGACTAATATGTTATTAATACAAGCAAAAGCAAAAGAATGTGTAGAAGAAGTAAAATTTCAAAAATTAGCTATTGAAAGTGATGAAGCTCAAACATATCTAATAGGAAATAAGCTATCAGGGTCAGAAGCAGAAACAGAAGCTAAAGAAGTAATATCTGAAATAAATGACGGTAATATAAAAAACTATTACTATTTATCAGAAGGCAACTTAAATAATATTGGACTAAAAGACTTAAGCATAGATGATTATGGATATTTTATTATAAAATATGATATAGAAAATATAACGGCAGAAGTAATGAATACAAAAGGATACAAAGGAAACTACACATTAAAAGATTTACAAGCATTACAAGGAGATTAATAATATAAAATGAAAGAAAAAGAAGAAGCAAGATTAGTAGCATTAAAAGAGCAAGAAAAAATATTAAGACAAAGAGGTTTTAAAACTATTTGTGGAATAGATGAAGCAGGAAGAGGACCACTAGCTGGTCCTGTTGTTGTAGCTAGCGTAATAATGCCAGAAGATTCAATGATAGAAGGAGTAAATGATTCAAAGAAAATCTCAGAAAAAAAGAGAGAAAAATTATATGATCAGATTTTAGAAGAAGCTATAAGTTATGGGGTTGGAATTATAGGGCAAGATGAAATTGATGAAATAAACATTTTGAATGCTACTAAGAAAGGACTAACTTTATCATTAAAAGAATTAACAGTAAGACCAGATTTAATAATGGTAGATGCTCTAACACATATAGATACAATGGGAATACCATATGAATCAATTATAAAAGGTGATGCTAAATGTTATTCAATAGCAGCAGCATCAATAATTGCAAAAGTTACAAGGGATAGAATAATGAGAGAGTGGGATAAAGTTTATCCCGAGTATGGATTTGAACAGCATAAAGGATATGGAACAGCAAAACATATTGCAGCTATTAAAGCATATGGACTATGTCCTATACATAGAAGAAGTTTTACAAAAAATTTTATTTGAAGGAGAATAATAGAATGTGGGTAGTATTAATTATAGTAGTTTTAATATTTTTATATGCATTAAGTACATATAATGTTTTGATAAATAAAAGAAATAGAGTAAAACAAGCATACTCTGGAATTGATGTATATTTGACTCAAAGATTTGATTTGATACCAAATCTTGTTGAATGTGTGAAAGAATATATGACATATGAAAAAGAATTACTAGAAGAAATAACAAAAAGAAGAACAATTTATTTAGAAAATAAAAATATAAAAGATGCAGAGAGATTAAATGACGAGTGTAATAAGATTATGATCGTTGCTGAAAATTATCCAGAATTAAAAGCTAGTGAGCAATTCTTGAATCTTCAAAAAAACTTATCTAAGATGGAGAGTCAATTACAGGCAGCAAGACGAATATACAATGTGGAAGTTAATTCATATAACAATATTATAATGATGTTTCCAAGTAATATTTTTGCTAATATGTTTGGATTTAAAACTGAAGAATTTTTTCAGGCTGAAGATCAAGCTAAGAATAATATAAAGTTAGATTATAAAGAAAACAAGGAATAAACAAATGAAAAGTTTTAATGAAATATATGGAAAAGTTTATAATGAGTCATCAAAACAGTTAGAAAATGCTAGACAAAAAGTGCAAAAAGAAATTGTAACAGTTGTTTTTGTGGCTATGATAATAGGTACTTTTTTATCAGTATTAACCAAAAATATAATTTTTATATTTGTAACTCTTCTTATGGTATGTTTATATGTGCTTATTTCTTTAAAAGATAGAGATTATACCAAAATGTTTAAAAATAGAGTTATTAAAACATTTGTAAAAGAATATAGTTCGACATTAGATTTTTTGCCAGATTCAGGTGTATCTAGAACTATATATTATGAAGGAGAGTTTGAAAACTTTGATAGATATAAAACTGAAGATTTAATAATAGGAAGTTTTGAAGATGGTACTAAAATAAAAATGGGTGAAGTTGTAACAGAAAGAGAGATTAGAGATGAAGAAGGACATACTTCATATACAAAAATTTTTCATGGACTTTTTGCTGAAATAGAAATAGATAAATATGTACCTGCTAATATTAAAATTAGAAGGAATATAATATTATCATTAGATATGCAATATAAATTAAATATGCAAAATAAATTAGATATGGACTCTAGTGAATTTGAGAAAAACTTTAATGTATATTCAGAAGATAAAATAATAACAATGCAATTATTAACAGCAGATGTTATGCAAATGCTTATAGATTTTAAGAATAAAACGAAACTTACTCCAGAGATAACAATAAAGGAAAGCAGTATATATATTAGATTTCCGACAGGACCTATATTTGAAACAAAAATAACAAAAGATTCCTTGGACTTTGATACTTTGCTAAAGTATTATGAAATAATAAACTTTACATTAAAATTATCAGAAGGAATAATAAAAAATATAAAAGAAACAGAACTTTAAAGGAGAGATACAAATGAATATACTAGATATAATATCTAAAAAAAGAGATGCAGAAGAATTGAATAAAGAAGAAATTGATTATTTTGTACAAGGATATACTAAAGGAGAAGTTAAAGATTATCAAGCAGCAGCACTAATAATGGCAATATATATAAATGGAATGAATGATAGAGAAATAACTGATATTACACTGGCTATGGCGCATTCAGGAGATGTATTGGATTTATCTAGGTTTGGAACTACAGTTGTAGATAAACATAGTACAGGTGGAGTTGGAGACAAAGTTTCAATAATTTTATTACCAATAATTGCATCAATGGGAGTGCCTGTAGCAAAAATGTCTGGAAGAGGACTAGGCTTTACAGGTGGAACGGTAGATAAAATGGAATCAATTCCAGGATATAGAACCAATATAGAAATAGATGAATTTATTAAAAATGTAGAAAATATTGGAATAAGTATGATCGGACAAACTATGAACCTAGCACCAGCAGACAAAAAAATATATGCATTGCGTGATTCAATATCATGTGTAGAAAATATACCTCTTATTGCATCAAGCATAATGAGTAAAAAAATAGCAAGTGGAGCAAATAAAATTGTTTTAGATGTTACTGTAGGAAAAGGAGCATTTATGAAAACAAAAGAAGATGCTCAAAAACTAGCAGAACAAATGGTGAGAATAGGAAATCTTGTTGGAAGAGAGGTTAGATGTATATTAACTCCTATGGATGAACCATTGGGATTTGCAGTAGGAAATTCATTAGAAGTTATAGAAGCAATAAATTTCTTAAAAGGAGATATGCCAAAAGATTTAAAAGAGGTTGTACTTGAACTGGGTGCTAATATGCTTCAATTAGCAGGAAAAGGTGATAACATAGAAGAAAATAAAATTAAAATGTTAGAAAATATTGAAAATGGATCAGCTTATAATAAATTTGTAGAAATGGTACAAAATCAGGGTGGAGATATTTCTTATATAGAAGATACAACTAAATTTGAAAAATCTAAATATATATCTGCTGTAGTTACTGACAAAACTGGAATTGTAAAAGAAATAAATGCAGAAGAAATTGGAAAACTTGCTTGTTATCTTGGTGCAGGAAGAATAAATAAAGAAGATAAAATAGAATCAAATGTAGGTATTATATTAAATAAGAAAGTAGGAGATAGCGTAGATGAACAAGATTTCTTAGCTTATATTTGTGCAAATGATGAGGAAAAATTAAGAGTTGCAGAAAGAAAAATCCTTGAAATATACAAAATTTTGTAGTATAATATATATTGTATTTTACATAAAGAAAGGATGAATTAAATGAAAAAGGAAGAAAACGCAAAAAATAAAATAGATAAAAGACAAATATTTACAAGAATAATGGCAGGATTTTTAGCAGTGGCAATGGTACTTGCAACATGTTCAACATTTATATATTATATTGTATCAAATGTTAAATAAAAGGGGATGCATATGATGAAGGATATAATGGAGATATTTAGCAACTTTTATGATCAAAACATATTATCATATATAAGAACTTTGCAAGAATATCCAATAAAATTAGTTTCACTAATACTTGATATTACAATAGTAGTTTTTTTGGCATATCAATTATTAAGAATAGTAAAAGATTCAAGAGCATGGCAGTTAGTAAAAGGTATAGCATTGTTAATAGTGGCAACAGCATTAAGCGAATTATTAAATTTAAAGATATTAAATTATTTATTATCAATGATAATGGATTGGGGAGTTATTCTTATAATAATAATTTTCCAACCAGAAATAAGAAGAGCTCTAGAACAGCTGGGTGGAACTAATAGATTTACAAGATTTTTTGGATTTGATAAAGATATAATAACAAAAACAAAAGAAGATATTTATAAAATAGTAATAGCTGTATATGAATTAGCGAAAAATAAAACAGGAGCTCTAATAGTAATTGAAAGAGATATTCAAATAAAAGATATAATTGCAACAGGAATTCCTATGAACTCAGAAGTATCACCACAGTTATTGGTAAATATATTTGTTCCAAATACACCTTTACATGATGGTGCAGTTGTTATTAGTAATAATAAAATAGCAGCAGCAGCATGTATGCTTCCACTGGCAAGTGATCAAGATATAGCAAAAGAATTGGGAACAAGACATAGAGCAGGAATTGGAATATCAAAAGAATCCGATAGCATAGCAATTATAGTATCAGAAGAAACAGGAAAGGTTTCAGTTGCTAAAGATGGAACACTTATTGCAGATGTTAGAGAAGATGTGTTAAAGAAAATATTAATTAGTAATGTAGTAACTAAAAGACTAAACGAAGCAAAAGGCAAAAAAGAGAAAAAAGTAAAAAATATTAAAGATTTAAAGAATATATTTAATAAAAAAGAAGAACAGAATGAAGACATAAATAAATGAGAGTTGCAATAGCAGCTCTTATTTAAAATTGAAAAAAAGGAGTAAGAATGAGAAATATAAAATTGACTATTGAATATGATGGTAAAGATTTTAATGGTTGGCAAAAACAACCAAATAAATTGAACATTCAAGGAACAATAGAACAAGCAATAAAAGCAATTACAGGAGAGGAGATAGAATTAAATGCATCAGGAAGGACTGATGCAGGAGTGCATGCTTTAGGGCAGGTGGCAAATTTTAAAACTAATTCACAAATACCAATAGAAAAATTTGCAATAGCTATAAATTCAAGATTAAAAAGATCAATAGTAATAAAAAAAGCAGAAGAAGTAGATGAACGCTTTCATAGTAGATTAAATTGCAAAAAAAAGACATATAGATATGTTATAAATAATTCATTTGAAGGAAGTGCAATATATAGAAATTTGGAAACTCATATTCCTCAAAAATTAGATATAGATAAAATGAAACAAGCTATAAAATATTTTGAAGGAGAACATGACTTTAAAGCATTTAAAGCAAGTGGAACTAGTAGTAAAAGTAGTGTAAGAACAATATATGAAACAAATTTATATCAAGAAAATGACAGAATATTTATAGAACTTACAGGTAATGGATTTTTATATAATATGGTAAGAATAATTGCGGGAACATTAGTTGATGTAGGATTAGGAAAAATAAAACCGGAAGAAATATCGCAAATAATAAAAGAAGAGAAAAGAGAAAATGCAGGGAAAACTCTACCTCCTAATGGATTATATTTATTAAAAGTAATGTATGAGTAACAAAAATATAAGTAAAATCATAAGATATATCAAAAAAATAAAAGGAGATATAGAATTATGACGATACTTATATTTTTTGCTGTAGTATTTGCTACAATAGTATTAGCAATAGTACTAGAAAGGATTATTCATTGTCCAATATTGGTCGGATTTGCATTTTTCTCAGTGTTTTTGGTTGTTGCAGTAGTATTATCTAGCACAAATCTGGTAATAGTAGCAATAGTATTGGGAATAATAGCATTTCTTGCAGCATTTTTCGATTGTATATTCAGGCGTTCAAGATTTTTTAGAAATAACAACTGCTTGAGATGTGATTGCGATGACGATGATGATGATAATGATTGTGATTGCAGACGTAATAGACGTAATAATTGTGATTGGAATAACAATTGCAATTGTAATTGTAATTGCAACTGTAATAACAATGATAATGATGACTCGCTTGCTATAGTTAATAGTAATGGTGTAGTTATTGCAAGAATAAATGGAAATTCAATTAGATGCAGAGATAATAATAATAACAATGGATTATTAACGAGTTCAGACTCTGACTGTGATTGTAATGGAAGATCTGGTAGATGTAGAAGATAAAAAGGAAAGAGGCAGATTCAAGGAGAATCTGCCTCTTTTGTGAATAAGATGTTATTGGACTTTAAGAACGATATACGACAATAGGCATAGTTAAATCAAGATTTTCGAAGAAGGTTGGTGCAACTTCTTTTGGTAGGTTCACACATCCGTGAGAACCATTACCTTTGTAAATAGTACCACCAAATTTTGTACGCCAGCTTGCGTCATGAAAGCCAATATTGTCGTTAAATGGAACCCAATAATCTACATGACAAGAGTATTTGCTTCCATCATCATTAGTTCCCTTCAAATAAGTATCTTCCACCTTATAGGTAGGAAAGAATATACCTGAAGGAGTATGATGGTTGGGATAGTTACCTGTTACACAAGGCGTATTTACAATACATACACCATCTTTGTACATCCAGACATTTTGTCGAGTAGTATCTACTTCTACATAGCTTGTTTGGTTTTCTAATGAAAAGGCTTTACTAGAGTAAACAGGTTCTCTAATATACAAAAGAGACGTGTCCAACTCTTCTTTTAATTTAGCCAGTTCGCCTTCACGATCTATAGTAGCTCTTTTAGATTCATCAAGTGGAAGTGAAATATCTCCAATACCGGTTGCTTCGAAAGTCATTGTAGAACTTGCTTCAGTTACCTTTTTTTCAAGTTCATCTATAAAAGCTTCGAGACTGGAGTCTAAATCTAGTTGATAAATTCCATCTTCATTTTTGTAAAGCCAATCCTTTATGGTATTTGCATCCAAGCAAAAAGTACTATCATCAGGAAGTATATATTTGACGGAACTTGCTAAAATGGAATTAAGCTTATCTCTTTGGAGAATCAGTCCAGGGTCAGTAGAAAGAATTTCAGGCTGCTTGGTAATACAACGAAAGTCTATTACAGTACTACCACTCCTTAAAGTAGATAATGCTAGTTCATAGGCTTCGTTGAAATCAACCTCATTACCATAAAACTCTGGTTCTATATAGAGCATGTTGTCAGAATCTAGTTCCAAGTAAGCATTCCGAGACTTTTTGATATTTTCCTCTTTAAAACAAGAGAAAGTTCTCAAATAGTCTTTGACTTTTACATCGTTGACAAAAATTGAATGTTGCAAGCTATAATTGAGTTCTTTTGCTCCATCATTTTGATTTTGCAGGATTTCTTTGAGTTCTGTATTGTCCTCCAATTTTATACCAAATAACTGCTGATCTTGAATAGTGAACTCATCATCGACAAAGATATAAGTGATATCAGGATTACCTAGCTTTTCATTGATTTTGGTACTTGCTTCTTCTACAGTTAACTTGGAACAATCAACATCATTGATAATTGTTCCATCGCTAAAATGCCTGTGAGAGTAATCAACAAATCTTGTAATGCCGATAACGCTAAGGATAATTGCAAGTGCTAGAATTGCCAAAAGGTATTTATGTTTCCTCCGTAAAAACCTTTTATCTTGTTTTCTTCTTGTCATCCTTAAATCCCCTTTCCAAATTTGTTAATGTAATTACATTATAACAATAAAAAAATCGCTAATAATCATTATACCACGATTAACAATAATTGTCAAAAAACGGGAATTTAGAAAAAAATTTGAATAATACTTGACAAAAATGGAAATACCTATTATAATAAGTACTGTTCAGCATTTATGGCGAAGTAGCTCAGTTGGCTAGAGCATTCGGTTCATACCCGACAGGTCGGCGGTTCGAATCCACCCTTCGCTACCATTAATATTTCTGTTCAATTAGTTCGAACAGAGAGATACAAAAATCAATCAGAAATGGTTGATTTTTTTTGTAAAAAAAGATATGTGCTACTATCACATATCTGGTGTTGCTATCTTTCATTTTCTTCAATAATTTGCTTATTAATTACCTCTGAGTTCTGTCTTGGCTCTAATTTTCTATATTTTCCATTATTAGATAATTCATTAATAAAATTATTCCTTCGACTATTTAAACTAGAACCATTATTTTCTTCTTGTTCTCTAGCAGGAGGTAAAACATTTAATTGTTTTATAACAAAACTTTTTACAATTGGAATATTCATTAATGATTCATGTTTCTCAAAAAATCTAGCAACCTTTTGAGCAAATGACAAGTTATTTTTTTCCTCAGGTATATCAGGTGATACATTATCTTCTGTTATTATCTTATGCTCTATATCTTTAAATTTATTTGATTTAAGTTCATAGCTTTTTCCGTTTAGTATTTGTTGCATTTCAGATAACATTTCTTGATTTTTTCTATTATTTTCACCAAGGCTTATATTTTGTCCCCTTGTAACTACTAATTTTTTCATTACTTCTTGAAATCTGTTATAACTTTGTTCACCTGTTTTTATATCTTTTCCTATTGATTCTATATAAGCTTGTTTAAACTGTTGCTCGTCTGAATTCCATGCAGCTTGAATAATTGACTTTTCATCTACTTTTTCGACTAACATATATATTGCCTTTGTTTCTGCTTGATATGTTTCTATTTCATCAGGATGTTTTCCTTCAATTCTACTTGCAATATAGTTTACTATAGCTTCAATGTTATTGTTATTGCCACCAATTTGTCTATATTCTCCAGATAAATAATCTCTAGCTGTTTCAGAAAAAACATGCTTTTCTCCTATACCATATTCATTTTTTATGGTATAGGCTGAATGTGTTAATTCATGTATTAATGTGCTTTTTATATTTGATCTTCTTCTTTGAATATCTTGTAATAACTTTTGTTTATCTGATTCTGTATATAAATTCCACAGTTTTTTATCTGTTTCAGACAATTCTAAATCGGATTCATCAAAATAAATAAAAATTTCATTTACATCAGTATTGTCTGCAATTCTTCCTTTGTATTCTCCTAGTTCTCCATTTAGTGCTTTTTCATAACTAACAAAGGTTATTTTGTCTAAATTATCTTCTAACCTTTTAAACAAATCTTCTGCTGAAATAACATCTCCATATAATTCTATATGCCCTTCAATAAATTCAGTTATACATTCTTGTATAAAAGGATTTTCAAAATGTTTATTTTCGCAAAATTCTTTAATTTTATTTTTTAATCCTTGTTTATCTAAACTTTTTTCCATAATTTTTTCCTTGACTCATTTTTTATTAGTGTATCATATATTTTTATTTTTTACAACAATTTCGAAAGATATTGACTATTGCAAAAAATTTATCATAATGATAGTAAAATGTAAAGAAAATAAAAAATTTATAAATAGTAATAAAATAATATGAATCCAATATATTTAAATGGGTGAAAAAAATGTTTATACAAATAATATTGATAATAGTTGGATTTATACTACTAATAAAAGGTGCTGATATATTGGTAGAAGGCTCTAGCCAAATTGCCAAAAAACTCCATATATCAGAAATAATAATAGGATTAACAATAGTTTCAATAGGAACATCAATGCCAGAATTATTTGTAAGTATTACTTCAGCAATGGAAGGTTACTCAGATATGTCTGTTGGAAATATAATAGGGAGTAATATTTGTAATTTATTACTAATTTTAGGTCTGTCATCAATTATAAGACCAGTTACTTTTAAGAAACAAACAAAGTTGTTAGAAAATCCGATGTCAATTATATTTTCAATAATATTTTTGGTGATATGCAATATTAATGATGATATAAATAGAACTGAGGGCATTTTTTTGATTATATTATTTGTATTATTTTTAATATATACTATAGCTATTGCTTTAAGGTCTCAACGAAATAAAACAATATTAAAATTAGAAGAAACAAAAAAGATAAGTTTTATAAAAAATGTAATGTTGATTATTCTAGGAATTACAATATTAAAGCTTGGAGGAGACTTTGTTGTATACAATGCAAAAATGGTAGCAATAACATTAAAAGTAAGTGAAAAGGTAATAGGATTAACGATAGTTGCAATAGGAACCAGTTTACCTGAGCTTGTAACAAGTATAACTGCAGCAATAAAAGGAGATAGTGATATCGCAATAGGAAATATAGTAGGATCAAATATTTTTAATATGTTATTAATTATAGGAGTAGCAGCATTAATAACGCCTATAAAATATAATGTTACATATAATTTACAGATGGTAGTACTATTTATAGGAATGATATTGATGTTAATATATCCATTCATAAAACCGAAGAACCAACTTACAAGATGGAAAGGTTTGATATTTGTTTTATTGTATATTGCGTATATGATAGAACTAATAATTAAATAGTAAAAAACTAATCTAAGTATTGAAAAAAGTAAAATAATAATATAAAATAAGGAAAATAATAAAAATACAAAGAGGACTATTTTATGAAGAAAATATTAATTACGGCAAATACGGACAGACATATTAAATTATGTCATCTTCCATATATACAATGGTTTAAGGAAAATGGATATGAAGTAGATATAGCAACAAATACGGATGAACCAATTTTAAATACTAACAAAATAAATTTAGGCTTAAAGAGAAATCCATTTAATTTTCAAAACGTTAAGGCAATTTTTAAATTAAAAAAAATTTTAGATATAGAAAATTATGAATTAATTCATACACATACACCTGTTGGAGCTGTAATTACAAGAATTGCATATAAACTATCAAGATCAAAGGCCAAATTAATTTATACATGTCATGGTTTTCACTTTTATAAAAAAAGTCCTTTCTATTATTGGATTTTATTTTATCCAATCGAAAAATATTTGATGAAATATACAGATATTCTATTAGTTATGAATCAAGAAGATTATAATTTTGCTAAAAAACATTTTAAAAATGTTCAAGTTGAATTAGTTAATGGAGTTGGATTTAATAAACAAAGATTTGATATAAAAAATTCAAAAAGAGACTTAGATGAAATTTATAATAAATATAATATTAATAGAAACTCTTTTATTGTTAGTTATGTTGCAGAATTTTCTAAAAGAAAACAGCAACTAAAGTTAATAAAAAACTTAAAAAATACAGATATAGGTAATACTAATATAAAAATACTATTAATAGGAGATGATATTTTAAAAGGTAAGGTTCAAAAAACAATAAAAAAATATAATTTAGAAAATAGTATAAAAACAATTGATTTTACAGAAGAAATTAATAAACTTTTAGACATATCAAATTTAGTAATTTCAGTAAGTAGACAGGAAGGATTACCTTTAAATATATTAGAAGCAATATATAAAAAAAAGATAATTATTGCCTCAAACTGTAGAGGAAACATTGATTTAGTAAAAAATAACATAAATGGTTTTGTCATTCAAAAAATGGACGAACTTTATCCAAAAATTAAATTTGTAAAACAAAATTACTCAAGTATTCTAAAAAGATACAATCGAGGAATTGATATCTCAAAATATACATCTGATTATGTATTAAATCAGGTGGTAACAATTTATAAAAAAATATTATAGAAAAGAAGGAAAAAATGAAATATTCCGTAATAATGAATGTATATAATGAAGAAAGATATTTAGAATATGCACTGAAATCATTAAGATATTTAAAAAACTATGATGAATTGTTAATTGCAGATATGGGAAGTACTGATAGGACTGTTGAAATTGCAAAAAAATATAATGCAAAAGTTATACAAATTCAGTATGATAAATATTTTGACAGAGGCCGACAAGTTATTATAGAAAAAGCTAAAAATGAATGGTGTTTTTTGCTAGATGCAGATGAAATGATTACAAAATCATTAGGACAAAAAATTGAAGACATAATTGAAAAAGATGATTGTGATGCAGTGTATTTTCCTACAATAAATTATTTTTTTGGATTGAAATCAAAATATGGATTACACTATCCTTGTCATCATTGCAGATTGTTTAAGAAAAGTGCAATAACGGTGACAGGAATACCACATAATTATCTTAATATAAATAAAGAATGCATAGAGAAATTTGTGTATGGAGAAGAAAATGCATTAATTCATTTCTCTTTCAATAATATAGAAGAATGGATGAAAAAAAGATATAGATATATTGAACTAGAAAATAATAACAATAAATTTAAAAATCCAATTATTTGTGGGATAAAGAGCTTCTGCAGAGCATTTTTTAAAGAAAAAAATTATCAAGGTGGTTATGATGGCTTTATACTTTCAATTTTGTCTTCTGTAAGTGATCAACTTGCTAATATTAAATTATATTATGAAAATAAAAAGATAGATTCTAACAAAATAAGAGAAAAATATTTAGAATAGGTAACAATATGAATAACAAAAAGAAAGTAATAATGTTTTGTGAATATTTTGGAAATGGTGGAATTGAAAAAATTTTATCTTATATTAATGAAAATTTAAATAAAGAAAAGTACAGCACTCAGATTATATGTACTATAAAGAATACACAAATATATGAAGAAGATATAAAAAGCATTTCTAAATTTAAAATTCGCAATCCAATTTATAGGTTTATTAAAACAATATTGAATATAAAAAAAGTGACTGCAGATGCAGATATTGTACATTTTAATATACATAGTCCAATTGGTTTACTATATGCTTTTTTAATAAGAAATACTAAAGCCAAAATAATCATTCATGCACATAACTCAAATTTTGATAATGATTTTCTTAAGATAAAAACTTTTATAGCTTTTATAATAAAAAAATTATTTCTTAGTTCTAAATATACATATATAGCATGCTCAGAAAGTGCAGCATTATTTTGCTTTAATAAAAAAACAAAATATACTATTTTGAAGAATGAGATTGATTGCGAAAAATTTATTTATGATGAGGGAAAGAGAAAAGAATTACGCAAAGAATATAAAATAGGTGCTAATGAAATAATTATAGGAAACATTGGAAGAATAGAGAAACAAAAAAATCATGAGTTTTTAATAGAAGTATTTGATGCATTTTTAAAAAAACAAAGTAATGCTAAATTATTCTTAGTTGGAGCGGGAAAGCAAGAAAAAAAGATTAGAAATTTAATAAATAAAAAGGAAATAAATGATAAGGTAGTTATAATGAATTTCTATAGTGATATAAAAGATTTATATCAGATATTTGATTTTTATCTAGTAACGTCTAGATATGAAGGATATGGAATGACTGTTTATGAGGCACTAAATTCATCATTACTTTGCTTTGTATCTGATAAAATTACACAAAATTTTTCTACCAATGAAAATATTATTCCAATATCATTAAACAAAACACCAGAAGAATGGGCAAGTAAAATTGAAGAATATATAGGATATAAAAGAGAAAAAAAGCTTAATCTAAGCTCAAATAATTATATTAAAGAATTAGAAAAAATATATAATTGAGGTTTATATGAGTGAGGTTAGTATAATTGTACCAATTTATAATAGCGAAAAATATATTTCTGCATGTATAGAATCAATATTACATCAGACTTATAAAGATTTTGAACTATTATTAATAGATGATGGAAGTACTGATAATACAAATAATATTATAAAAAAATATAAAGATTCAAGAATAAAAATATATAGGCAAGAGAATAAAGGAACTGGTGCTGCAAGAAATCTTGGAATGAAACATGCAAATGGTAATTATCTTACTTTTGTAGATAGTGATGATGCAATAGAACAAAGATATTTAGAAATTATGTTAAATGCATGTAAAAATAATAATGCAGATATTGTTTCATGTGTATATATGAAAAATGATAAAGAACCAAAAATAAAAATACTAAATAAAACTGAGGCTTTTAGGTATTTAATTAGTTTACCAGAGAAGATACCAATGTCAGTGGTTCGGCAAAATATTTAAAAACAATATAATAAATGGTATTAGATTTGATGAAAATAATAGATTTGAGGATATTGAAGTAGCAACCAAAGTTTTTCTAAGTGCTAATAAAGTAATATATATAAATGAAGAATTGTATAAATGTTCTTATAGAAAAAATAGTAGATCAAATTTTTACGAGAGTGATGATAGAATAAGAGCATGCTACAAATCTTTAAAATTAATAACAAAACAATATGACCTTTTTCTAGATGATTATATTACATACACATTATTTAACTCTATTGCTATAGTTAATATGATGATTTTAAATGATAATTACAATATAAAACTTTTACAAAAAGTACAAAAAATAGTAAAAAAACATATAAAAAGTGTAAAAAAGTCACAATATGGGTTGTCAAAAAAAATGCAAATATATCTATTTTATTATAATTTTAGTTTATATAAAGTTTTATATAAAGCTTTAAAAATAAAAGGAGGTAAAAATATTGGACAAGATTTCAGTAATTGTACCAATATATAATTCAGAAAAATATTTGAGAGTATGTATAGAGTCAATAATTAATCAAACTTACACAAATTTTGAAGTTTTATTAATTAATGATGGAAGTACAGACAACTCATCAAATATTTGTAAAGATTTCTCTAATAGATATAGAAATGTAAAAACTTTTAATTTAACTCATCAAGGAGTTGCAAATGCAAGAAATTTTGGCATTAGTAAAGCTAGTGGCCAATACATATGCTTTATTGACTCTGATGACATGATATCTCCTAATTTTTTTAACGATCTTATTAATATGATTACAATATATAACTCTGATATAGCAGAAACAGGATTTAGATATATGAACGAAAAACATAAGGAAAAGAAAAGAAAAATAGAGATATATGATTCTATAAAAATGGCAAAGCGATTATATAGTAAAAATGGGGTAAGGACAGCAATTATAACAAATAAATTGTTTAACATAAAATTGTTTAAGAATATTAAATTTGAAAACAGAGAAAATGAAGATGAATTTATAATACATAAATTGATATTTGCAACAAATAAACCAATTGTTATAGATAATCAAAAATTATATATCTATCGAATACATAAAAGTAGCAGGCAAACTAATTTTAATGCTGAAAAATTAAGAGTTCTAGAAGTTTTTGAACAAAGAGAAAAATATTTTTCAATAGATGAAGAACTTATGATTAAAAATAAAATTGGTAAACTAGATTTAATTTTATACTTATCATATATTTGTAATCAAAATGGAAGAATAAAAGAACAAGAAGAATTGAAAAAACAGTTTACAAATGAATATAGGAATTTAAATATAAAACCGGACTTTAGGAGAAGAATAAAATATAAAATTTTTATGAAAAATCCACAATTAATTTTAAATATTATAGCTTTAAGGAATAGGAAAAAATATGAATAACAAAAATATTTCTATAATTGTAACAGCATATAATTCGGAAAATTATATCGAGAGATGTATAAAAAGTTTAATTAACCAAACATATAAAAACATTGAAATAATAGTAGTTAACGATGGAAGTACAGACAAAACAATTGATATTTTAAACAAATATAAAAATAGTATTAAAATTTATGAAAAAGCTAATGAGGGAGTTGCAAATGCTCGTAATTTTGGCATAAAGAAATGTCAAACTGAATATTTTATGTTTGTTGATTCAGATGATTATTTAGAAGAGAATGCTGTTAAAATATTATATACTAAATTAGTAGAAACTAATAGTGATATAGTAATGGGAAGTACCAATAATAGTTTAAAAGAAATGCTAGTTCTAGAAGAAAATAAGTTTGATTATTTATTTAATAATAAAATAAAATATTTTATGGTACCATGGAATAAATTGTATAAAAAAGAGATATTTTCAGATTTAAAATATCCAAATTTAACACTAGCAGAAGATGAATATTTAATTCATCATATTTTAGATAAAATAATAAAAATGGTAATAATACCAGAAAAAACTTACAATTACTTTCATAATCCTGATGGTTTAACTACCACAAAACTACAAAATTATAAAGATATTATATGTGCATTTAAAGATAGATATAATTTCTTTAAAAATACAAAATATGAAAAAATTGCTTATAAACAATATATGAATTATTATATAAATATTTTCTGCCAACTTAAAAGAAAAAATATTACACAAAAAGAACTTGTTTATGAATTTAGAAAAAACATAGTATTGCCAGTAAGCTTTAAATATTTGCTATTTGCAAATGCTGACGAAATATATTATAAATTATTTGCTTTGAGGAGTAAAATATGGAAAAAATACCAATAGTATTTTCAACAAATGATAAATTTGCTGATTTATGTAGTGTAGCGATAAGCTCTATTATTCAAAATGGTAATATAAATAATTTGTATGATATTTATATTTTTTATACAAGGCTTTCTAATGAAAATATAAAGAGATTAGAGCAAAATACTAAGCAAAATATAAGTATAAAATGCATAAATATATCAGAATTTATAGACTTTAAAAATTTATATGAGATAGAAAATTATACATATGAAATATATTATAGATATTATATTCCATTAATTTTAAAATATGAAAAAGTTATATATTTAGATTCTGACATAATAGTTGTAGATGATATAGCAAAACTATATAATGAAGATATTGGAGATGCACCAATCGGAGTAGTAAGAGATTTTACACATTATATAGATCATTCAAATTTTGATTTTAATTCTGGAATAATGCTAATTAATACTAAAAAGTTCGAAGAACTAAAAATTAGAGATAAATGCATTGAATTAATAAAAAAGAACAATTTTAGATTTCCAGATCAAAATGCGTTAAACATAGCATGTAAAGATAATGCGTATCTGTTAGATCCAAAATATAATTACCAAGTAAGCTTAGCATATTATCATAGGTTTAAAAAAGAGATTAGAAAGAATAAATTTAAACAAAAATTTGAAGAAGAACCAATAATAATACATTTTTCATATGTTACGAAACCAACTAATAATATATACTCTAAATATAATAAAGATTTTTGGAAATATGCTAAATATACTCCATATTATAATCAATTAGTTGATAAATTTTTGGCAGATCCATATAAAGTGTTAAGGGAATCACCAATAGAAGACATATACATTGATATGGCGGAAGAAGGAAAAGTAGGATTAAGAAAAATATTTGAAACATTATTATACCAATTAAAATATTGGATTTTGTATAAAATAAGAAGAAAGGACAAATGTAAAAATGAAAAAGATAAAAGAATTACTAAAAAAAATAGTACCAGCGACTTATCAAAAAACAAATGATTTATACAAACTTATGTTAAAAGAAATAATTGATATAAAGAGTAGAGGAACAGTAAAATCAATTTTAGATTATGAAGTACAATTAGTGGAACATTGTAATTTAAATTGTAAAGGATGTTCACATTTTTCTCCATTATGCAAAGAAGAGTTTTTAGATGTAAATGAATATGAAAGAGATTGTAAAAGACTATCAGAACTTTTTGAAGGAGAAGCAAATTTTATCAGACTCATGGGAGGAGAACCTCTATTACATCCTAAAATAGCAGAGTTCCTAAAAATAACTAGAAATAATTTTCCAACAGCTACTATTGATTTGGATACAAATGGTATTTTAGTACTATCAATGAAAAAAAACTTCTGGAAAGAAATGCACGACAACAATATAAATTTAACAATTACTAAATATCCAATAAAATTAGACTATGATAAAATAAAAGAAAAATGTAATAAAGAGAAAGTTAAATTTAGATTTTTTGACGAACAACCAGTTCGCCAATTTACACATTTGCCATTAGATTTAGAAGGAAGAGGACAAATAGAATGTAACTTTTTTAGTTGTTATTTGGCTAATTCGTGTCATACATTAAAACATGGAAAAATGTATACTTGTTCAACAGTACCACATGTAAATCATTTTAATGAATACTATAATTGTAATCTGAACATTAGCAAAAAAGATTCAATAGATATATATAAAGCTACTAGTGGAGATGAAATATTGGAATTTTTAGCAAAACCAATACCATTCTGCAGATATTGTAATGTAAATGCTAGAGAACACGGATTTGATTGGGAAATATCCAAAAAAGATATTTTAGAATGGTCATTAAGGAGTAAATAAACATGAAATTGACTATTGGAATATGTACATATAATAGAAAAAATATAATTGAGTATACATCAAAATCTTTAAAAGAAATTAATAATATAGAATGTGCAAATGTAAAAATATATGATGATAGTAGCGTAGAATATGATATTAATTATTTAAAAAAATTATATCCAATGGCAAAAAAAATCAATAGAACGCAAGAAAATTTGGGAGCAGATTATAATACACAAAAAATGTATGAAGACTTTCTTAAAAGTGAAGATGAATATTTATTTAATGCTGATTCTGATTTGATTTTTAATAAAGATATTCTTACAATAATTGAAAAAAACATTAATATTTTAAAGAAAGCAAATAAACCAGTTGTATTTTCAGTGTTTAATACATCAAAACATAAGACTATAAAAGATTTTGATGAAAATCTTTGTATAAAACATTCTGTTGGAGCAGCAGGAGTAGTATTTAGTAAAGAAGTAATAAAGATGTTTGTAAATAAAATTCCTCAAAAGTATAGTGTCCAAATACCATCAATAGACCATTGTTTTTGCGATATTTTGAGAAAAAATAAATATGATATATTTTGTACAAAAAAAAGCTATGTACAACATATTGGATTAATAGGACAAAATTCATCAGGAATAAATGTTGACTGGGGAAAAGATTTTACAAGTGATACTTTGACTAATGCTAATGCAATAATAGAAGTGCTACAAGGATATTTAATAAATGATATTCCAGCCAATATATGTAATTTATGCGAACAAGGCAAAGTGGGAAGCAAAACAATAGTAAAAGCATTAGGCTTATGTGTAAAATTTAAAATAAAGAATTTTTGTGAAAAATTGAAAGGGAAAAAATGATTGTTGATTTTATAAAATTAATTGCAAAATATAAACCAATATTTAAAGAAAATAAAAAATATATAGTATTGCTTTTAATATTAGCTGGTGTTACAGTAGGTATTTCAATATTGACTCCTGCATTAACTGCTAAGATTATTAGTTATATGGTACAAGGGAAATATACAGCTATTATAATAATTCTTTTTTTACTAGGAATAGTACAAACTTTAAATTTAACTTCAAACATTTTAAATTCTAAGGTGTTTTTTAAATTTAGAAAAAATTTTATTTTTAGATTAAAAAAGCAATTATCAATAAGTATATTAAACTTGGACATGAATACTTTATCAGATAATAGAAAAGGAAAATTCATACAAAGGATAAATAATGACCCATCGATAGTTGCTAGTTGTTTAGCAGACATAAAAAAGTACATAATTTTATTATTTACTAATGTTGGAGTAATAATATATACAGTATATTTAAGTCCGATACTAGGATTAATATATTTAATTTCATCTGTATTAATATTATATATAAGAGGAATAGGGGTAAAAAAGAAAAAAATAATACAAAATTCTTATTATAATGAGCAAGATAAAAATACAAGTTTATGGAGTGAAATTTTTAATGGAATAAGAGATATAAAAACAGCAAATGCAAAAGAACAATTTGAAAATAAAACGGCTAAAGCGTTTGAAAATATAGAAGATTTACAATTTAAGGCTGATTTTTATTTTGATTTATGTGTAAAGGCAACAATTGTTATTGAATGGGTTGCAAATGCTTTAATAGTATTAATGAGTGCATATCTTATGAGTAAAGGATATATTGTATTAGAAACTTTTTTAGTGGTATTTATGTATAGAAAAAATATATTTTCATTTTCAGATTGTTTTACAGATATGCTAGATAGAATGATAAATTTTAATTTATCTAGTGAAAGAATTTTTGAGGTAATTGATATCGCAAATATTCGATTTAATGGAGAAGAATCAATAAAAGAATGTGATGGAAATATTGAATTTAAAAATGTATCATTTTCGTATAATGATAAATCTAATTTAATATTAGATAATTGTAATTTGAAAATAAAGACTAATGAGAGTACAGCAATTATTGGAAGAAGCGGTGCGGGTAAAACAACAATACTAAATCTTATTTTAAAAATGTATAATGTTACTCAAGGTGAGATCTTACTGGACGGAAAAAATATAAATGAAATAAGTGAACAATATATAAGAAAAAATATTTCAATAATTTCTCAAAACTATTATTTGTTTGATATGAGCATAAAAGAAAACTTAATGCTAGTAAAACCAGACCTTACAGAAAATGAAATGCAAGATGTTTGCCAAAAAGTAGGACTTGATGAATTTATTTTAAGTCTTCCTGATAAATATGATACCAATATTGGAGAAGGTGGATGCTTCTTAAGTGGAGGGCAGAGGCAAAGACTAGTAATAGCAAGAACTTTATTATTGAATACAAAGATTATTTTATTTGATGAAGTAACAAGTTATTTGGATAACGAGTCAAAGCAAGCAGTAAAACAATTAATAGATACTTTAAAGAATAATCATACAGTTGTTTTAGTAACACATGAAGATTTTTTAAGAGAAAATTGTGATCAAAAATATTATTTAAAAGATGGAAAAGTGGAGAGATAAAATAATGAAATTATATATTGGAGTAACTACATATAA
The DNA here is from genome assembly GCA_945919455.1 of uncultured Clostridium sp. Classification (GTDB taxonomy): domain Bacteria; phylum Bacillota; class Clostridia; order TANB77; family CAG-508; genus CAG-269. The sequence goes on from CAMEJH010000001.1 coordinate 37,592, forward strand.
TAGAAAAGATATTATACAATATAATGCAAAATCTTTATTACAGGTGGATGAAATCGAAAACTGTGAAATACATGTGTTTGATGATTGCAGTAATGAGTATAATATGAAATTTTTAAAAAAAATTTATAAAACTGATAAAGTTATTTGTAACAAGGAAAACTTAGGGGCAGATGCTAATGCCAAGAAAATGTTTATGGACTTTTTAAAAAGTGATTGTGATTATTTATTTTGTGCAGACTCTGATTTGATTTATACTAAAGATGTTTTAAGAGTAATAGAAAAAAGTATATACAAAATAAAAAAAGCAAATAAACCAGTTATATTTTCGGTTTTTAGTGAGAAGCATCATACTATATTTGAAGAATTTGATTCAGACCTTTGCAAAAAGAAATTTATTGGAGGTGCTGGAACGGTAATGGATAAAGAAATTATAAAGCTGTTTATAGAAAATGTTCCTTTAAAGTATAATAAGGAAATAGAAGGAATAGACTGTTATTATTGTAGTGTTTTGAATTCTTTAAATTATGATATGTTTTGTACAAAAAAGAGCTATGTTCAACATATTGGGGTTTTTGGACAAGGAGCAAACTTAGTAGATATTGAATGGGGAATTGATTTTAAAATAGATAGTATAGTAAATGCAAATGCTATTTATTATATTTGTGAAAAATATTATAAAATTGATGAAGAGAAAATTAAAAGTATGGCATTAAATCTTGCTAAAGTAGATAAGATAGGAGTTAGATTATCAATAAAAATGTTATATTATTCAATAATTTCAAGATTCAAAAGAAAAAATTGAAAGAAATTTATTTTTGCTAAAATCTTTATAAAGTATTGTAAAAAGTAAAAATATGTGGTATATAATATATATAAAATTCAAAAGAAGAAAGGGGAAAAATATGAAAGATAAAAGAAGTGTTAATGTAAGAGGTATAACACTAATTGCATTAGTTGTAACAATTGTAGTATTGCTAATTTTAGCTGCAACTTCTATAAGTATGTTATCGGGAAACAATGGAATAATAACACAGGCTAAGAATGCTAAAGAAAAAACCGAAGAAGAAGGTGAAAATGAACAAAATCTTTTAGACAAGACTGGAAATAGTATAGATAATTATGTTTCTGGTGCTTATGATGGGTGGAATTCTGCAAAAGGAGTAAATCAGCCTAGTCTGTCTTCAAGAATGGTTGCAGTATACTGGACTGAAGATGGAGAGGAAATTTATTCAAAAATTGCTGAGGATGGAAATCCAGATCCTTCAGGAGAAGTAAATCCAAATTTCGACTGGAATTTATGGTATGATTATGTTGCGCAAACAGGTACAACAGATGGAACTAGTAAATGGGCTAATGCAATATCACTTGATGGCAATGGAACTTGTTATTGTGTTTGGATTCCAAGATTTGCATATAAAATAACAAGTGGATTAAATTCAAGTAGCACAGGAAAAGTAGAAATTAAGTTCTTAAAAGGAACTTCAAATGAAGATAAAGATGGAAATAAAATAAGTAAAGAGTACCCAGCAACAAATGGTAATGCAATGAGTGATTTTGTAATACATCCATCATTTGTAAATGGAACTGCAAATAATTTTTCTAATGGTGAATGGGATTCTGAAATTGGAGGATATTGGGTTGCTAAGTATAAGATGACAACAGATATACAAGGAGAAGATATTTTTCAAGGAAGTATACCAGGGGAGAACAGAAGGATAAATTATATGGAATATCAATATGCATTAGCTAATTATTATAATAAATCATGTAATAGTCATTTGATAAAAAATAGTGAATGGGGAGCTATTGCATACTTAACTCAATCTAATTATGGAAGAAATGGAAATAAAGTAAGTGCAAACAATACTTATTATAGTGGAGGTTCCCGAAATGCAACTGCAACTACTAATGTCTCTCAAAGTAGTACAGGCAATCCATATGGTATATTTGATTTAGTTGGCGGAGGAGAGTTTGTGGCTGGATATGCTGGATTTTTAAATAGAATGACATCAGGACTTGATTTTGCTTATGCTGAATTGCCTAAAATAACTACAGGAACATATTTTAGGTGGAGAGATGATGTATTAAGAAATAAGATGGTGAATACAAAATTTATAACTGTATATCCTTGTGACAGAACGAATACTGAAACTGTATATAATTATAATATTTATGCAAATACAAAGATGTTTGGAGATGCTATATTAGAAACAACAACGGTTAATAACAGTGATTTAAATTCTTGGGAGAATATATCAAATATATATTTTGATTTTAAAAAATGTTATATGATTAGAGGAGAAAATGGTATATTTTCTTATGAGGCTATTACTAATGGAGGATATGGCTATCGTATAGTACTTATGTAAAATTAAATAATATTAATAACACTAAGAGACATAATTGCTAAAAGCAAATATGTCTCTTTACTATAAAAATGGATGGACTAAAATTATGAAAGAAAAAATAAAAAATTCAATTAATAATATAACGGACATTATATTGTGTAGAGCATCAAAAGAAACGTTTTATAAATATGAAAAACAATTATTATTTTTATCGTTATTTATATTAATGTTTTATTATATGGTAATATTTAGATTTAATGATTTAGGATTAGTTGCTACATTTTCTTGGCTATTATATCCATTTTTTATAGCGCTATATATACCATTAATTCATAGTGCATTTTACCATATAAAAAATAAAGAATTTAAAATAAAATTAATAGACATAGCATTTGTAATTTATATAATATTTTGTATAATTGCAACAATATTTTCAGAAACACCATACAATTCAATATTTGGAAATGGAATTAGAAATGAAGGTATATTCACAATTATATTTTATTTCTTAGTATATTTGTTAGGAAGAAACATTGTAAACAAAGATAACATACTAGAATTAATAAACTTTATTTTTATTTTTGGAATAGTACAGGTGATTGCTGGATTATTTCAATCATATTATACATGGAATTCTTATTTTGATGAAATGGCCTATGGATATGCAAGTAATCCAAATATGTTTGGATTATTGATGGGAATGCTACTTACAATAGCAGTTGGATTATATTTTAATGAAAATGAACATATTAACAAATATAAATATTTTTATCTAGTTTGTATTATATTATTTTATACTGGTTTAGTATTAGCAGAATCAGCTGGACCATTCTTTTCATTTATAGGAATGCTAGGAATAATGTTTATTTACTATATAATAAAAAAGGTAAAAGTAAAGAAAATGCTATTAATTTTGCTAATTTTTATAGTACTATTTCCAATAATCCAATTTACCAATAGGGCTGCTAATGAATACTATTTAAGAGATGCCGAATATAAGACATATATAACAAACAACAACACAGATTATTCAAAATTATATACAGATGTTATTACTATAATAAATAAAATAATTCCAAAGAAAAATACAGAAACAGAAGAAAATACTAGTAATACTCAAAACGATGATACAAAAAGAACAATAGATAATGGAAGAATTGCTGAATGGAAGCTTGTTATAAAAGAAGTAAAGAAAAATTGGAAAAATGGAGTAGGATTAGATTGCTTAAATATTTATTATAATGGAAGAGGATATTGGGAGATTCTAGATAAAGCACATAACCAATATTTAGATATACTAGTTAGTATAGGAGTGTTTGGATGTATTACATATTTAACAATGATGATAATTGTAACATTAAAAGGTATAAAAAATAAAAATGCCATATCAAAAACAATATTTTTTGGCTTTTTATATTATTCAATTGCAATATTTGTTAACATAAGTACACCATTTGTAGCAATATATTATTATATAATAGTGGGATTAATAATTGGTCTTTGTGAAAAATGAAAATAAATTCAAAAAAATAGCAAGTAAAGCCTTGCTATTTTTTGATTTGCATAGTAAAATATACTCAGAAAAAAAGTCGAAGGGAGAGACTATTTTGAAAAAGGAAAATAAGGAACTAGAACTATCAAAAAAATTGGAATATATAGGATTAAATTTAGATGAAATACCAGAAACACTAAAATTAGTAGAAGACTTACAATTTAAGCCAAATGTAGGACTTGATGAAAAAAAATACAGACAATATAGATTTGTGTCTCCTAAAGAAATAGAAATATTATTATCACCAACAAATAGATTAGATGATGTAAAAGAAAAATACTCAAAAGCAAGCCCATTAGTATCTTATTTAATCCCAAACAATGAGGAAAATGCTGAAAGATGTGAAATATTTAAAAATATGCTAAGAGAAGTTAAAATTGAAGAAATTGAAAAAATAGAGCAAGATCAACAGGCATTGAATAAAAAGATTCCATTTAAAGTAAGATATCCAGGAAACTATTTATGGCAGATATATTATTCTTCAGCAAGTAACAAATATTTTATGATTGTACCAACTGAAGATAAAGATTACTCAACATTTTTTTATGTTCTAAAGAAACAAATAGAAAAGAAAAAAGCAGGAAAAGTATTTGTACCAATATGTAATGCAGACTATTCAAAAGAATTATTGAATAAAACAGAAATACAAAGCTTAGAGAACTATTTATGGCTATTTACAAAAGATTGGCCTTCAATATATGAAGTATATGATAAAAATGAAAAAGTAAGCTTACAAATAGTTGGAACAACAGAAGTATATGGAAAAATAAAATCAGAGTATAAAGTAAAACTTTCAAACAAAATTGAAGCAACAAAATTTTTTAAATTAGTAAAAGCACTATTTATATTGCAATCAGAATTACCAAATTATTATAAATTTGATACACAAATAGATAAACAAGGAAGTCTAGAATTCTACTATGAAGGACAATTGCTACAATATGATGATTTAAGTGATTGGGTAAATGATCAATACAAAAAATTATTAGAAATTCAAAAAAAATCTACAAAAGAAAATTCAGAATTAAAAGAAAAATTAAATAAATTGAAAAATCAATCAGAAGAATTAGAAATGGAATATTTGTCTAAAGAAAAACAAATATCAACATTTTTAGAATGCAAAAAAACCTTTTTTGGCAAAGTAAAATACTTTTTCAAATATAGTGGAAAAAAATCAAAAAGAAAAGAAGAAAAGCCAAAAGAAGTTAAGCAAGAAAAAGTTAAAATTGAAAAAGAAGAAGAAATAGACGAAACATTAAAAAAACAATACACCTTAGATGAATTACTAGAAAAAGGGAAAAAAGCTAGTGAAAAAGAAACAGAATTAAAAAACACTAAAATGGATATAAATGCTTTAAAATTAAAAAATGTAAATCTAGTAAAGAAAATAGAAAATGCAACAGCATTTATAGATGAGATAGATAGTCATAAAAAGAGCATATTTGAATTCTGGAAATATAGTAATAAAGATGAAGTACAAGCTCTAGAAGAAGGCGAAGAAGAACCTGTAAATGTAAAGCCACATTCAAAAGTATTTGACTATGAAGAAGATTTTGACGAATTTGGAACAACAATGGACAAAATACAAAGAGATATTTTGTCAAAAGAAGAATTAGATAGCATATACTTAACAACAACAAATCAAATAGAAATAATGAATAAATTAAAAACAAATACCACAGAGCCAAAAGAATTAGACAAATGGCTAAAACAAATAAAAACAGATCTAAAAAATGAAAAAGACATGACAGAAGAAGAGGTTGTAGATATATTCGGAGGACTATCAGAAGATACTAGAAAAGTAAAAAAATTGGCTAATAAATCTCACAGAGAACAACCAAAAAATAAATATTCAATATTAAAAATATCAAAGTCTATAAAAACAGTAGATTATAAAGTTGCGCTGAACAATGCTATAAGAACTATAGATAAAGCAATAAACAAAAATCAATTAGGACAGGAAATTTCAGCATATGAATGGACTGAGGAGGAAAATATAGATCCTAATAAGATTAATATATTTAATCTAGATCCTGAAAAGGAAATAGAAGAAGCATTAAAAGCAACAGAGAATACAAAAATTAATTTATATAAAATGAATTTAAATAAAGGAATTAATGCAATAGCATTTTCAAATTGTGTTTATTTTGATAATCAGAACAAAACATTGCCTTTAGGAATGGATAAAGATACTAGAATATTAACAAAAATATTAGATACAGATATACAACTAAATAGTAAAAAAACTGTAAGAGTTGGAAGATTAGAAGATGAAAAAGACGAGGCTTCTAAATTGATTATAAAAACAATAAATATATTAGAATATACTGTAAAACCAATAGAAGAGAATACAGAAAAATAAATGGAGGAAATATGACAGAATTCAAATCAGGCTTTGTAGCAGTTTTAGGAAGAACTAATGTAGGAAAGTCTACATTAGTTAATCTTCTTGTAGGAGAAAAAGTTGCTGCAACAGCTAATAAAGTACAAACAACGCGTACTGCAATAAAAGGAATCGTAAATAGAGAAAATTCACAAATAATATTCATAGATACACCAGGAATACATAAACCAAAAACAAAATTAAATGAAACAATGGTAGAAACATCATTTGGAGTAATTGATGGTATTGATCTAATATTATTTGTAATAGAAGCAACAAGTAGCGAAATTGGTAGAGGAGACATGAAAATTTTAGAAAAAATAAAAGAATCTAAAAAGAAAACAATATTAATAATTAATAAGATAGATTTAGTTAAAAAAGAAAAATTATTGCAATTAATTGATATATACCAAAAAGAATATGATTTTGAAGCTGTTATACCAGTATCTTCGTTAAAAGAGAAGTATAGAGATGTTATTTTAGATGAAATAGAAAAGAACTTAAAACCAGGACCTGCATATTATAATATAGAAGAATATACAGACCAAACATTGAGGCAACTAGCAGAAGAAACAATTAGAGAGAAAGCATTAATGCTATTACAAGATGAAGTACCACATGGAATATATGTAGAAGTAGAAAAAATGAAGTTTAGAAAAAATCAAAAAGGTGAGGATTTGTATGATATAGAAGCAACAATTTATTGTTTGCGTAATTCTCACAAAGGAATTATAATAGGTAAAGATGGAAACATGCTAAAACGTATTGGTCAAGCTGCAAGAATAGATATGGAAAAAAACTTTGGAACAAAAGTAAATTTAAAAACATGGGTAAAAGTAAAAGAAGACTGGCAAGATGATGCCTCAATTATTAAACGCTTCAAATTGGAATAATTCAATAATAATAAAAAATTTTAAAATATAACTATTTCGTAGCCGAAACATATCTAGGGTCTTCGCGTAGGTCTCGGCTTTACTCAATAGTGATATTTGAAAATTTTTAATTATTAATATGAATAAATTGTCCAAAATTGCAAAAGATAGAATTAAGGAAGTGAGCTTATGATTAAAAAAATTGCATGGGATACTTTTAAAAATACAGGAGACGTAAATACGTTTTTAGAATTCAAACAAATAAAAGATTTAGAAGAACAAATACAAGGGCAAAAGGCGGAGCAAAATGGGAACTATAAAATCAAGTGGGATAATAATTTCTGAAAATAATTCAGGAGACTATGATAAAATGCTAACAATGCTAACACCAGGATTGGGCAAAATTTCGTGTGTAGCAAAAGGCGCTAGACGTCCAAGAAGCGCCTTACTTGCAGGCACACAATTTTTGTGCTTTGGAGAATATCTAATGTATAAAGGTTCGAATACATACAATATAAATTCATGTGAAACAATAGAAGTTTTTTATAATTTGCGTACAGATTTAGATAAATTAAATCATGCTGTAGACATAACAAAAATAATAAGAGATGTTACAGAAGAAAATCAAAACTGCTATAAAATCTTACAATTATATTTAAATACTTTATATACTTTATCAGAGACGGATAAGGATCCGGAATTAGTTATTAGTATATTTAAATTAAAATTATTATGTTTTTTAGGATTTACTCCAAGAATACAAGAGTGTACAAATTGCAAACAAAAAAATGAATTACAGTATTTTAGCTTAAAAGATAATGGCTTTAAATGCGAAGCTTGTAGTAGACAAGATAAAAGTTGTATAAAAATGAGCGAAAGTACAGCAAATGCAATAAAATATATAGTAATGTCTCCAGCCAAAAAACTATACTCATTTAATTTAAAAGATGATTCTTTAGAAGAATTAAAACTTATAACAAAATTATATTTTAATGAAAAGTTGGAAATTTAAGTAATAATGCTTTAGTTTCCAATTTTTTTATGAGTATAACTCGTAAATTATAAAAAATAATAAGAAATTTTACTTAAAATGATGAAATATTAGGAAAACAATGATATAATGAGGCAGTATTATAATAGGAATAATATAACTATAATTTTGAAAGGATTTATTATGGAAGAATTAGTTGATATATTAGTTACAACATATAATACCAATGAAAAATATTTAAGAAAACAAATTGAAAGTATAATAAAACAGACTTATACAAATATAAAGATATACATAAGTGATGATAGGTCAACGGATGAAAATGTTGAAAAAATTTTGAAAGAATATGAGAAAAAAGATGAGAGAATAAAAGTATTTATTCAACCAATAAATCTTGGATATAATAAAAATTTTGAATTTTTATTAAAAAAATCTAAGGCAAATTATGTAATGTTTGCTGATCATGATGATGTATGGCATAGGGATAAAGTAGAAAAAAGTTTAAAAAAGATTCAAAAAGAAAATGTGGACATGGTTTATTGCAATTGTAGACAAATAGATGAAAATGGAATGGTTTTGCAAGATGACTATTTTAAATATAAAAATGTTCCTTTAATAAAAGGAAAAGATAAACTAGCAATATCAAGATGTGCTGGATTAGGGTGTTCACAAATAATTACTAAAGAAGTTAGAAATAAGATGATACCATTCAAAAAAAATGTAATAGCTCATGATTGGCTAGCTGCATTTATAGCAAATGAAGGAAATGGTATAGATTATATAGAAGAACCATTATTTGATTATAGATTACATACTAATAATGTGTTTGGAGGAAGAAATTTAAATAGCAATATTTTAAAATGGAAAGAAAAAAATGGAGAAGGTTATGAATCTTATCTAAAATATAGAAAAGATGTAATAGAAAGTGCATATTTAAAAGGAATAATTATGTGCAATCAATATTGTAAAGAAGAAGAAAATAGATTATTTATTTTAGAAGCCAAAAGATATTATGAAAGTCTTTTAGAAACGAAAAAAGTTAATTGGAATATAAAAAAATATTTTCGTGTATTGTATGGAAAAAATCAATTTAAAAAAAGTATAAGAGAAATATTGCTATTTCATTTTCCAATAATCGGATATATCAAATTTGCTAGAGTAAAGATAAAATGCAAATATAAAATGATATGTGACCAGAAAGGAAATAATTAAAATGGAATTTATAAAAGCAGTTATAAAAGATAAAAAGTTAATATGGCAATTAGGAAGAAATGACTTTAAAAATAGATTTGCTAATACAAGTTTAGGTGCAATATGGGGATTTTTACAACCATTTGTATTTATGTTGACATACGCGATTGTATTTCAATATATATTAAAAACAGGAAGTAGCGGAAATATACCATATGCAGTTTGGTTTTTTCCAGGAATGGCGATGTGGCAATGGATAAATGATAGTATAATGTCTGCAAGCAATTCTATAAGAACTTATAGTTATTTAGTAAAAAAAGTAGTGTTTCCTGTAGATATAATTCCAATGATATCAATTGTAGCATCAAGCTTTGTTGGTCTATTTTTAATATTAATTGCAACAATATTATGTATTATTTATAAATATATGCCTAATATTTTATTATTACTATATGTAGTAATAGCAGCTTATTGCTTTATAATAGCATTTACAAGATTTACATCAGCAATTACTACAGTAGTACCAGATTTTGCTAATTTATTAGGAATAGCTATGCAATTGTTTTTCTGGTTTACACCAGTAATCTGGAATTTAAATATGTTGGTAGAACATCCAATATTAGCAAAAATTATGAGATGTACTCCATTTACATATTTAGTTACTACATTTAGACAGGTATTTATAGGGGAAAATATAGTTTTTGCAGAGCATGGATTATATACATTAGTTTTTTGGATAATAACTATTATAATGTTTGTTTGGGGAAATGCAGTGTTTAAGAGAACTAAGAAGGACTTTGCCGATGTCTTATAAATTGGAGGATAGAAATGAGTAAAAAACAAGAAGAATTTGTTATTGAGATTAAAGATTTAGTAAAAAAATATAAAATGTTTGATAGGAAACAAGATAGATTAATAGAAACTATATTTCCTAAAATAGTTAAACATAAAGACTTTACTGCAATGAATCATTTGAATCTAACAGTAAAAAAGGGAGAAGTATTAGGAATACTTGGAAAAAATGGATCAGGAAAGTCAACTTTATTAAAAATGGTAACAGGAGTAGTAGCACCAACTTCAGGAACTTTAAATGTAAAAGGAAAAATAAGTTCATTACTAGAGCTTGGTGCAGCATTTAATGCAGAACTTACAGGAGAAGAAAATATATATCAACATGGACAAGTAATGGGTTTAACACAAGAAGAAATAGAAGCTACAAAGCAAGATATAATAGATTTTGCAGATATTGGAGATCATTTATATCAGCCAGTAAAAACTTATTCTTCAGGAATGTTTGCAAGATTAGCTTTTGCATGTGCCATAAATGTTGATCCAGATATTTTAATTGTTGATGAAGTTTTATCAGTTGGAGATATGGCTTTTCAACTAAAATGTTTTAAAAAATTTCAAGAATTTAAAGAAAGAGGAAAAACAATATTATTTGTTACACACAATGTAGGTGATGTATTAGATAATTGTAGTAGAGTAATAATATTAAATTCAGGAGAAAAAATTTTTGACGGAGAAACCAAAGAAGGGGTTGAGACTTACAAAAAATTGATAACAGGAATGTTAAACTCTAAATTAGAAAAAGAAGAAAATAAAGAAGAAATACAGAAAAATTTATGGAAAAGTAATTTTAATTTAAATCCTAATATGATAACATATGGCAATGGTGATGCAGAGATATATGATTTTGGAATATTTAATAGTCAAGAAGATTTCGAGACAATGATTGATAATGATGATGAAATTGCAATAAGATTAAAAGTTAAATTTAATAATGATGTTGAATGCCCTACATTTTCAATGACTATAAAAGATTTTATAGGAAAGGAAATATGTGGAACTAATACAAATATACAAAAAATTTATACTGGTAAATGTGAAAAAGGTAAAGAATATATGTGTGAATTTAAACAAAAAATGAGACTATCACCAGGAAAGTACACTTTATCTTTAAGTTGTAGCAAATATGATGCTGATGGTAATTTAATACCAATAAATAGAAATTATGATGCATTAATATTTGAAGTAATGTCAAAAAAACCAGTTGTAGGATATTATGAACTTGATACAAAAATAAAATTTGAATCTTTAGAAAAAGGAGGAAATGCTAATTAATATTATTAGCATATACTAACAAAATGAAAGAAGAGTTACACTTATTCATAATATGGCAGAATGGTAGAGAAAAGCAAGAAGAAATATTACAAGATATAAAAGAAAACTTTAAAATTATAAAATTATATGAAGTAGAATGGGATAAAGAAAAATTTTCTAATAATTTATCAAGATTTTATGGAACAAATCTTCCTAAAGGAAGCGGAAAAGAAGTTAGATGCGGAAATGGAAAATTTCTTTTAGTAATTTTAAAAGATTTGAATCCAATTTACAAAGAAAGAGAAACAAGCAAAGGTAAAAAAATAGTTAATATAAACATGTTTGACAAAAAAGAACAATATAGACAAATTACAGGTAAAGATGATAAAGTGCATGGAACAAACAGCGAAATAGAGACAAATCATGATTTGACATTATTATTAGGAAAAAATATAGAAGATTTTCTGAAAGAAAATAATAATGATTGGGATGGAAAAATAGAACAAATTTCAATTAATCTATTTGGAGAACCACAATGGAATACAGTAAAAGAAATGTTTTATGCTTTAAATAATTGCTTGAATTATGCTGTATTAAGAAATCATGAATCATTACCTAATGAAATATATGAGAATGATCATAATGATATAGATATAATTTGTGAATCATTAGAAGATGCTGCATATGTGTTAAATGCAACTCCAGTGTTTGAAGAAAAATATAGAGTACATTATAAAACAGAAGTAGAAGGAAGAATAGCTTATTTTGATTTAAGACATATAGGTGACAATTATTATTATGAAAAATTAGAAAAAGACATACTAAAACATAGAGTTTTTAATGAAAAAGGATTTTATACATTAAGTAAAGACGATTATTTTTATACTTTATTATACCATGCATTAATTCATAAACCAGTTTTTAAAGAAGATTACAAACAAAAATTAATGAATATGGGTGTTGAAAATGTCAATATGGAAACATCTATAGAGGAATATTCTAAAATATTGAAAAATTGGATGAAAAAAAATGAATATATAATGGTAGATCCAGAAGACCAAACTGTACCACTAAATCCAAGAAATACACCATATTTTAGACCAATGATATATAAAGGAATAGAAGAACAATTAAAAATTAATGAATTACAATTAGAAAATGAAAATTTAAAAGCTGAAGTTAGTAGATTAAAAACAATAATTGAGGGAATAGAAGATTCGAGAGCTTGGAAATTAACAAAACCTTTAAGAAGTATTAGAAAAAAGATAAGAGGTAATAATGGAACAAATTGATATTTTAATGGCAACATATAATTCAGAAAAATATATAAGAGAACAAATTGAAAGTATCCTTAATCAGACATATTCAAACTTTAAATTAATAATTTCTGATGACTGTTCAAACGATTCAACAAGAGAAATATTAAAAGAATATGCTAAAAAAGATAGTAGAATTAATGTATTTTTACAAGAAAAAAATCTTGGATATGTAAGCAATTTTGAATTTTTGTTATCTAAAATTCAAAATAAGGTTTATATGTTATCTGATCATGATGATGTTTGGCTTCCAGAAAAAGTAGAACACACATATAAGAAATTATGTGATACAAATTCAGACTTAGTATTTACAGACTTAGAAGTTGTAGATGAAAACTTAAAAACAATGTATCCATCATTTAATGATTATATGAAACTTTCAAGAAAAATAAAAAAGTTCAAAAAAGATTATAGGCTACAATATTTATATAATTGTGTGACTGGTTGTACCTTAATGGCAAGAAACAAATTTTTAGACAAAATATTGCCATTACCAAGAGATTCTAAATATGTAATTCATGATACTTGGATAGGATTAGTACATTCATTATATGGTAAAGTAGAATATTTGAATGAAAAAACAATAAAGTATAGACAACATGGAAATAATCAAGTAGGAACAGAAAAAATATCACATAAATTTACTAGATTAGATGATGTGCGAAATTTATTTATAGATGTAAAACTACAATTATTCCAGACATATGTAAATCATGAGGAGATATTCCCAGAAAATTTAAAAAAACAGAACCAAAAAGCTTTAAATTATTTTAAAGATATACAAAATAAAAAGCAAATAAACTTTAAAAATTGGTCAGCATTTCATATGTTGTATAAAAATGAAACAATAATGTATTATTTAGAAAATTTTATAATTATGAATTTGCCAATAATAGGAAGAATCTTATTTAAAATAAGACATTTAATACTAAAAGTACTAGGAAAGAGGTAAAAATTAAGAAAGGGGAAAATATGTTAAAAGTAGATAAAAGTTTTTATCAAACAGATAACGACTATAACAGAGATATTTACGGAGAATATGAACAAGAGATAAAAGACTATATAGATAAATACAAAATAGAAGATTATAGCCAAATTATAATGCAAGATAAACGAACTAATATTGTGTCTGTTTTTTCAGAAATGAGATCTAATATTATAAAATGGTATCCTTTTGATAAAAATAAAAATGTGTTAGAAATAGGTGCAAATTATGGAGAAATAACATATGAACTATCAAAGAGATGCAAAGAGGTAACTGCCATTGAATTTTCAGAAAAAAAAGTTGAATGCATATCAAAAAGACTAGAAGAAACAGAAAATGTACAAGTTATTCTTTGTAGCCAATTAAAAAATACAAATTTACAAAAAAAATATGATTACATAACATTAATAGGAATTTCTGAATATGCAAATAAAATAGGTTTTAACGATTTAGAAGATATGTTAAAATGGGCAAAAGAATATTTAACAGAGAATGGAAAAATACTTTTAGCATTAGATAATAAATTTGGAGTAAAATATTTAGCTGGTTCTACTAGAAATAAAGATGAAGAAAAGTTTGCAAATTATAGAGAACACATCCATAAAGATTACCAGCTTTATGGAAAAGGCGAATTGGAAAAAATTTTAAAAAATATAGAAGGGATAAATTATAAGTTTTATTATCCAGTTCCTAATTATAATTTAACACATCTTATATATACAGATAATTATTTGCCACAAAAAAGTAGATATAATATTTATTATAGAGAAGATGAAGAAATTTTATTTGAAGAATTATCATTTTTAAAAGAAGCAATAAAAAATGATAAATTTGACTTTTTTACAAATAGTTATTTAATAGAAATATCAAAAAATGATCTTTCTAATATTTGTTTTGTAAATTATAGCAATATGAGAAAAAAAGAATATAAAATAATTACTCAAATAGCAACAGATAAAGTAACAAAACAAGCATACAGAGAGGAAGGCCAAAATCATATTATACAAATACAGAAAAATATAAGTAGGTTAAAAGAATTAGGATTTTCTGTGTGTGAAAAATATGAAGAAGACAAAATATTAAGCCCATATATTTTAAAACCTACAATGGATGAATATTTAAGAAAACTATTAATAGATGACAAAAAACAGGAATTTTTAGATGAATTAGACAAATGGTTTTATTATATTAAAAATAAAATTCCTAAAGCAAATAGTGAAAATACAATATTTGAAAAATATAAAATACAGATAGACGATAAAAACAAATTAACTTTTTTACAAGATGGATTTATAGATTTAATATTTCAAAATGTATTTTATGATGGTAGCGAATACATTTTGTTTGACCAAGAATGGTATGAAGAATCATTACCACTAGAATTTATAATGTATAGATCTATAAAACAACTATTTTTCTTACATAGAGAACTAGAAAAGAAAATAAAAAAAGAAGAAATTTACTCAAAATATAATTTAGAAAGTTATATTGAAGTATTTGAAAAATTAGAAGAAGCTTGGCAAGAACAATTAGTAGACGAAGAAATATTAAAATTCTATTCTGAAAAGTGGAGTAGAATTATTAGTGTAGAAGATATAAAATTTAAAAATAACCAAGAACTAGGTAAAGTTTATTTAGAAAAAGACAATTTACAAAAGGAAAAGAATGAAATACAAAAAGAATTAAATGAATTAAAAAACGGAAGTAGATTTTATAGATGGACAAGAATTTTTAAAAAAGGATGAGATAAGATGAATAAATTAATTTCAGTAATAATTCCATGCTACAATATAGACAAGTATATTGAAAAATGCATAGAATCAATAGTAAAACAAACATACAAAAATATAGAAATTATTGCAGTAGATGATTGCTCTACAGACAATACCATGGAGGTATTAAAAAAATTGGAAGAAAAATATTCTAATTTGCAAGTATACCAAAATGACAAAAACATGGGAGCCGCATATGCAAGAAATTTTGCTATAAAAAAAGCAAAAGGAGAATATATAGGTTTTGTTGATTCTGATGATTATATCACAGAAGACTATTATGAAAAGTTGATTGAAACAGCAGAAAAAGAAAATGCTGATATTGTAACAACAGATATTGAAATTATATATGAAGATAATATACAATCACCAATATTATCAAAAGCTTGTAATGGTGAGGTTAATAAATTTAATTTAGTTAATAATGGACTTGCAGCATCTCCATGCAATAAAATATTCAAAAAGGAATTAATAGAGAAATATCCTTTTTTAGAAGGAAAAATAAATGAAGATGTAGCGTCTATTTTACCTGCTGTAGTAAAGGCTAAAAAGGTTGCATATATTGATGGTATTAAGTATTTTTATGTTCAGAGAAAAGACTCTGTACAAAATGAAGAAGTTACATTAAAAAGATTAGAAATGTTCGATTCTATAGATATTTGTTTTGAACGAATTAAAGGTGAGGAAAACTATGAAAAATATAAAGAAGCAATTTTATATCAACAAGTAATTCTATTATATATGGTAATTATACCAAAACAGAAAGATTATGAAAAAAGAGAAGAATTACTAAAAGAATTTATGAAAAAGCAAGAAAAATATGAATTATATAAGAACAAATATATAAAACAATTTATAAAAGAACAGCCTAAAAAAGAAAGACAATTTTATAAAAAACTTGCTTCATATTTAAAGACAGGAGATGTAGTTCTAGCAAACGAAACAATAGAAAACAAAGATGCGATGAATAAGACAAAAGAAAAGATGAAAGATATAATAAGAAAGATAACAAAAAGAACAGTTATAAGAAGATATATAGAAGTTGAAGATATAGAAAAATTAGCTAAAAAACAATCAAAAAAGAAAGATAGTAGCATAAAAATATCTGTTGTAATACCTAATTATAATTATGAAAAATTTTTCTTAACTCGTATATATAGTATACTAGCACAAACCGAAAAAATATATGAGGTAATAATATTAGATGATTGCTCAAAAGATAATAGTAGAATTTTAATTGACAAAGTAGTAGAAAAAATATCACCATATATGAATGTGCAAAAAGTATACAATGAAACTAATTCCGGATGTGCATTTAAACAATGGAAAAAGGGATTTGAACTAGCAAAAGGTGATTATGTATGGATTGCAGAAGCAGATGATTGCTGTGATAAAACTTTATTAAAAAATATAATAAAGCCTATAAAACAAGATCCTAATATATATATATCATATGCAGATACAGCATTTATTAATGCTTGGGATAAGATTATATTACCAACAATAAAACCAGAAATAGATATAAGAAAAACTAACCATTGGGAAAGTGATTTTCTTGATAATGGATTAGAAGAAATTGAAAAATATACTTTCTTAAATTGTATTATAGCAAATGTATCATCTTGTATTATAAAAAGAGATAATTATGATGACATTTTTGAGAAAATAATTGATTATAAACAAGCAGGAGATTGGCTATTTTATGTAAGTGTAATGAAAAAAGGTGATATAGCTTTTTGCAATAAGCCATTAAATTATTACAGACTACATGGAAACAATGTTACAAGTGTAACAAAAAAACAAAGACATTTTGATGAAATAGTAAAAATTCATGGAGAAATTAGAAAAATGATAAAAATGACAGAATGGCATGAGGAAGAAATACAAAAGAGATATGCTTTCTTAAAGAAAGTATGGAATTTAGAGGAGGATAGTAATGAAAAAAATTAATTTTAGTTTTTTCATATTATTAATATTACTTATACAAGTAATCTTTACAGATACAATAATATATTTTACAGGATTAGGATATATAATAGCAAATGTAATAGGCTTAGTTTTTAATGTAGCATTAATAATACTTTTTATAAAGAAGAAATGGATAAAAATAAAATCTGATTTTTGCAAATGGGATATAATTTTTCTTGTAATTATGTTAGTTTTTACAGCTGCTACAATAATATTTCCAGATGAATTTTGGGATTCTTATAGTTATCACTTATATTTACAAGAAGAGCCATTTGCGGATAAAATAAACGAGGACTTTTTTCCAGGAAGAACATTAACATCATTTGTTTTTCCTATTGCTGATAGAGTCTTTTGTATGTTCCGTTCTTTACTAGGCTTTAGACTAGGGACATTACCTGGATATTTAATATTAATAGTAATGTTTTATCAAATAAAGAAAATATTAAAACAACTATTAAAAAAAGAAACTAAAGACATGTATATATCAATATTATCTATGTTACCATTAGGAACATTTATAATATTGCAACAAACTGGTACATATTATATTGATAATTTTTCAATAGTTATCTTATTAGAGTTTATGTATATTGCATTGTGTGAAGTTGATGGAATATTTAAAGAGAAATTACGATTATATTATTTAGCTTTGATAGTAGGAATAGGTGTATGCATTAAAATAACCAATGCAATATATATGATCGGACCATTAGTATATGTATTAATAAAGAACTTTAAAGATATAAAACAAATAAAATGGTATGATTATATTTTACTTGTAATTACAGCATTTTTACCAATGCTACCATATTTTTTAGATGCAGTTATACAAACAGGAAGTCCAGTATTTCCATATTATAATACAATTTTTAAATCAGAATATTTTGCTGAAGAAAATTGGCTAGATAATAGGTATGGACCTAAAAATATAATTCAATTTTTATTATGGCCTATATATATAATAAAACATCCACAAAAAGCATATGAAGTAGGAAAAACAGATTTTGCCTTTGCTAGTGGATATATTATAGTAATATTATGTATAATGTATGCAACATATAAAAAAGTGATAAAAAAGGAAAAAGTAAAATTAGATATAAACTTAATATATGTAATAAACTTATTATATTTATACTTAGTATGGGAAAAATTTGTTATAGGATATACTAGATATGCAGGCATAATTATAGTATTAGCTACAATATTTATTATAAAAATATTTTTGGACAGTATTGAAAAACAAAAAATTATAGAAATATTAGTATTAGCAGGAATATTATGTGGGACAGCATACCAAGGAATTTATCAATACATATATTATGGACCAGCATATAATTATTATGCAGCTTTACAAGGAAATGTAGTTGCAAAAGATTTAATTAAAAGCAACATTAAAAAAGTATTTAAAGATAAGATTAATATAAGATATGATATTGATGGAATATGGGGAGTTATATATGATGATAGTGCTGTACCAATGCTTTTAAATGAAGATGATAGAATAGTGCATTTAGAGTATGGTATAAAAACTGGAAACTCAGAAAAGTCTCAAAATCTATATTGGAAAAATGTATTAGAAAATAATATATATGTTCCGTTATACAATCTAAAGTTAGATGGTAAATTACAGGAGTTTGATAGATTCCATTTTGAAGTAGTAGAAATTGTAGATGTTATTACAAATGCAAATTTCTTAAAGGATGACGGAGTTATTTATATAGTAAAAATAAAATACAATGAAAATATATCAAGTGGAAACAAAGAAATTTTTGAAAGATTGCAAAAAGAAATTGTAAAAGAAAAATAGGAGGAAAAAAATGAGAAGTAAAATAGCAATATTAATACCTTGCTACAATGAAAGTAAAACGATAGAAAAAGTAGTTAAAGACTATAAAAAGGCATTACCAGAAGCAGACATATATGTATATGACAACAATTCAACAGATGGCACAGCTGAAATAGCAAAAAAAGCTGGAGCTATAGTAAAATATGAATATAGACAAGGTAAAGGCAATGTAATTAGAAGTATGTTTAGACAGATTGATGCTGATTGCTATTTAATGGTAGATGGTGATGATACATATCCTGCAGAAGATGCTAGAAAAATGTGTGACTTAGTTTTAGAAGGAAAAGCAGATATGGTAGTAGGGGACAGATTATCTTCAACATATTTTACAGAAAATAAAAGACCATTCCACAATTTTGGAAACCGAATTGTAAGATTTTTAATAAATAAGTTATTTAAGAATAAAATAAAGGATATTATGACAGGATATAGAGCATTTAGTTATGAATTTGCAAAAACATTTCCGGTATTATCTAAAGGATTTGAAATTGAAACAGAAATGACAATACATGCAGTAGATAAAAATTTTATGATACAAGAAATGCCAGTAACATATAGAGATAGACCAGAAGGAAGTGTATCTAAACTAAACACTTATAAAGATGGATTTAAAGTATTAAAATTAATTGCTACTTTATTTAAAGAATATAAACCATTCTTCTTCTTTAATATAGTGTCAGTAATACTTGCAATTGTATCTTTAATATTTATTATACCAGTATTTCAAGAATACTTTGCAACAGGATTAGTGTTAAGATTTCCTACATTAATAGTAGGAGGTTTTATAATGGTAGCAGCTATTTTGTCATTTATCTGTGGAGTTATATTAGATGTTATTGTAAAAAAACATAAACAATTATATGAGCTTATGTTAAACCAGCTAAAGAAAGAGGAGTAATATGAAAAAAATTTTGGAAATTGCGGAAAATATAATAAGAAAAGTTGTAAGCTGTAGATTACTATATTATATAATGGCAATGTTATTATTTATAGGAACTTATTATATGGATTTAAAAATAAGATTAGAAAATAATGCTCAAACTGGAGGAACTCATTTAAAGTATTTTATAATAGCAGCTACTGTTAGTGGAATAATAGTATTGGCATTAATAATATTTTCAAAAAAATTATATCAAAAAATTGAACCACATATTGTTTATTTAATTTTAGCATTAATTATTGGTGGAATGTATATATTTATAATTCCTTTGTGTGCACAAAGTGATGAACCTGCACATTTATACAGAGCTTTTCAAGTGGCTAGAGGAGAATGGATTTCTCCTATGAATGAAAGTGGATGTGTAACTCAAATGCCCAAATCAGTTGTTGATATGGTTCAAATAAATAGCGAAACTAAAAAGAGAGAATATAAAAAATATTATGATATAAAAGAAATGATGAAAATATCATTAAATGAAAATGAAACAGTTGAAATAAATACTGTTGGAAATTATCATGGTGTAAGTTACTTACCACAACTTGTTGGTGTGAAAATAGGAATGATATTTAAGCTAAATCCTTATTTTATTGCAATGCTTGGAAGAATGACAAGCTTAATTATAACAGTATTATTACTATCTTGGGGAATCTATAAGTTACCAAAACATAAACTATTTGCAACAATAGTTTTACTCTCACCAGTAGTATTATCATATGCATCAAGTTTTTCAGCAGATAACATGACATTAGCTAGTATATTTTTAATGGTGAGTTATGTTCTTTATTACATGCATACAAAAGAAAAAATAAAGAAAAAAGATTATATAATATTAGGTGTTTTAACATTTATAGTAGCTATTTCTAAAATAGCATATTTACCTGTAGTTGGAATTTTAATATTTTTACCTAAAGAATGTTTTGAAGATAATAAAAGAAAATGGATATACTCAATACTATTCGTTATTTTTGGACTAGTTTCAGCTGTTTGGTGGATGAAAGTAGCATCTATTAGTGCGAGAGTAGGGGATCCTAATAATACAAATACATGGATTTACTCAAATCCAATAGGATATTTGACTGTTTTATTTAGGACAACTATAAGTAATGCTTGGGATTATGTTGCAAATATTTTTGCAGGACACTTTTTATGTCATAATCAAGTTAATCCATATAGTATAGTACCTATAGCATATATAGTAATTGCAGTAATGGCATTCTTTAATGATGAGAATAAAGAAAAAACAACTATGATGCAGAAATTAATAACTTTTGGAATACTAGCATTATCATATCTACTTATAAGTACTGCAATGTATGTATATAATACAAGCTTTAGAAGTGAAATTATTGTAGGAGTTCAAGGAAGATATTTTGTTCCTTTACTTCTAATGGCTGTATTTTTTGGAAATAGTAAAAAGTGGAATATTGAAGAACAAAAACTAACTAATGTGGCATTAGTAGCAAACTATGTAGTATATTTAGCTATGATGACAAAGTTTTTTATATAGTTAAATAGAAAGGAACAATAAATGAATAAATTTGTGCAAATAAAAGATGATGTTTTAAATTTCATATTACCAATAGGAAGCAAAAGACGAATGAGTTTTCAATATATATATAGATTATTAAAATCCAAAGAAAATAGAGAACAATTAAAAATAAAAATTAAAGAATTAGGATTGCACAAAGGATTGAAATATTCATTTTATAAATTAGTTGTACCAGATAGTAGAGAATATCAAGAAGAAAGATATGCAAAATGGATAGCAAATAATAGATTAACAGAAGAAGAAAAAGAAAAGCAGAGAAATAAAAAGTTTGAATATAGCCCACTTATAAGTATTGTTACACCATTATTTAATACCCCAAAAGAATACTTTTTGGATTATATAAAAAGTATTAAAAATCAGACATATTCAAACTGGGAACTTTGCTTAGTTGATGCAAGTTCTAAACCACTTGATTATATAGATGAAATAATAAAAGAAGATAGCAGAATAAAATATAAGATATTAGAAGAAAATAAAGGAATTTCAGAAAATTCAAATGAAGCAATAAAAATGTCAAAAGGAGAGTTTATTGCATTAGTAGATCACGATGACATAATAGAAGAAAATGCTTTGTTTGAAGTTGTAGAATATATAAATAAATTTCCTGAAACTGATTTTTTATACACTGATGAAGATAAATTTGAAGAAAATTTAAGAGATAGATATTTTCCATTTTTTAAGCCAGATTTTTCACCAGATTTTTTAAGAAGCACTAATTATATTTGCCATTTAAGTATAATAAAAAAATCACTAATAGACGAAATAGGGATGTTTAAAAAAGAATTTGATGGGGCACAAGATTATGATTTGTTTTTAAGAGCAAGTGAGAAAGCAAAAAAAATATGTCATATACCTAAAGTGTTATATCACTGGAGAGTTCACAATTCATCAACAGCTCAGAATATGGAAACAAAAATGTATGCAATTGAAGCTGGAAGAAAAGCTATACAGGAGCATTGTAATAGAATAGGGCTACCAATTATATCTGTTGAAGTTGAAAAGCCTTTAGGATTATATAGAGTAAAATATAAGCTAAAAGAAAATCCGTTAATCTCTATAATAATACCAAATAAAGATTCTGTTTTCTATTTAAAAAGAGCGATAAAATCAATATTAAAATCTACTTATTTAAATTATGAAATAATAATTGTAGAAAATAATAGTAAAAACAAGAAAACATTTAAATATTATGATATAATACAAAAAAATCCAAAAATAAAAGTAGTAAAATATAATGAAAAAGGATTTAATTTTTCAAGAATAAATAATTTTGCAGAAAAATATGCAAAAGGTAAATACATTGTACTATTAAATAATGATATCAAAGTTATAAATGATAATTGGTTAGAAGAAATGCTTTCTATATGTCAAAGAGAAGAAGTTGGAATAGTTGGAGCAAAACTACTATATAAAGACAGAACTGTTCAACATGCTGGTGTTGTTATAGGAATGGGAGGAATTGCAGGACATGTAAATAGAACAATACCAGATAAATTACCAGGATATTATGGCAGAGTAAAAGTAATAAATAATTATTCTGCAGTTACTGCTGCATGTCTTATGACCAAAAAAGAATTATACGAAAAAGTAAATGGCCTTGATGAAACTTTAAAAGTTGCATTTAACGACGTAGATTACTGCATGAAAGTAAGAGAGCTTAATAAACTAGTAGTCTATACGCCATATGCAAGATTATACCATTATGAATCAAAATCAAGAGGATATGAAGATACTCCTGAAAAAAAGAAAAGATTTGAAGGAGAAATTGATTTATTTGAAAAAAAATGGAATAAACAATTAAAAATGGGAGATCCATATTTTAATATAAATTTAGATTTATATTCAGAACAATGTGAAATAAAGGAGCAATAATGAAGAGAATAGAAAAACTTTTTATTATGATTGCTATTCCTATAGGAATATTATATATGATATTCATGTTGCCAACATATGCGCCAGACGAAAGTGCACATATATGGAAGGCATATGAAATATCAAGGGGAATATTTTTTACTAACGAATATACAACAATCCCTAAAGACTTGTTAGAAAACCAACAAGAAAAACTAAATACATATAATGCATTAAAAGAAAGCTTAGATAAAAAAACAAATTATGATGATACAATAGATGTGGTGTCGCCTGCACAAGCATATCCATTCTTTCTGTACATCCCATCTGCTATTGGAATTGCAATAGGAAGAGCATTAAATATAAATATTTTATATGGAATATATATAGGAAAATTATTTAACTTTATTATATATGTAACATTAGGCTATTATATAATAAAAAAATTGCCATTCGGGAAAATAGTTGCATTTGTATATTTATTACTACCAATGATCATATGCCAAGCTATTTCTTTATCTGCAGATTCAATTATGAATTCATTAATATTATTTTATATAGCATATATATTACAATTAGTGTATAAAGAAAAGCCATCTAAAATAGATAAGGTAATGTGTATAATATTACCAATTTTAATAACAATTTCTAAAATTGCTTATTTACCCATAATAGGACTTAATTTTTTATTAATTAAGAAAGAAGGAATAAGTAAAAAAGAAAAAACAATTATATTAGGAATAGGAACTACCATTTGTATAATTGCAGCAATAGTATATTATATGTATACAATGAGTTTTAATGCTTCAATTGCAGTAAAAGAATATATAGAAGCAACAAATGTTAATTCAACAGAACAGATAAAACTAATAATAACAAAACCTATAATATATGCAAAAGCTATGATAAAAACAATATGTATTTATGGACAATATTATCTTGACACATTTATTGGGTCACAACTAGGATGGCTAGATATAATGGTAAATAGAACTATAGTAAATTCATTTATAGTAATACTATTATTTACACCATTTTTAGAAAAACATAAAGAAGAGTTAAATAAAAAACAAAAAATATGGATATTATTACTAGCATTATTAACAATTATAATTATTATAACAGGTCTATATATTACATGGTCTCCAGTGGGAGGAGATTTAGCATTAGGAGTTCAAGGAAGATACTTTATACCAGTTATTATATTGTTTTTACTTTGTTTGTGTATGAAGGATAATTACATAAGAATAAAAAATATAGACAAGTGGATTGCGATAGCTATAGGAGTTTTAAACATACTTGTACTAATTACTATTTTTAGATTTTTTATATAATAGAGGAGAAGAAATAATGAAAGTTTTACTAATAATACCAGCTTATAATGAACAAGAAAATATATTATCAACCGTAAAAAAAATAGAAGAATATAGTAAGGAAATAGATTATATAGTTATAAATGATGGTTCAACAGATAATACAGAAAAAATACTAACTGAAAATAAAATTAATCATATAAAATTAGTAAATAATCTTGGAATAGGAGGAGCTGTACAGACAGGATACAAATATGCTTATGAAAATAATTATGATATAGCAATTCAGTTTGATGGAGATGGACAACACGATGTTAATTATGTACCAAATATTTGTGAATCTATAATAAATGGACAAGCAGATATGTGCATAGGCACAAGATATTTAGATAAAACTGAAAGTAAATTTCAATCAACATTTATGAGGAGATTAGGAGCTAAGATAATATCTATATTTATAAGAATTTTTACTGGAAAAAAGATAACAGATCCAACATCAGGATTTAGGGCAGTAAATAAAAATGTTATAGAGGAGTTTTCAAAAAATTATCCAACAGAATACCCAGAGCCAGAATCAACAGTTTCTTTATTAGTGAATGGATATAGAGTACAAGAAGCGCCAGTAAGTATGAATGAAAGAGCTGGAGGAGTTTCTTCAATAAGATTTTTTAAAACAGTAGACTATATGATAAAAGTAGTGTTAGCAATAATTATAGATAGCATAAGTTTCAGAAGAAGGAGGAAAAAATAATGCAATTACCATTAAAAATAGCATTAATATGTATACTGTTAATATATCTATTATGCATATTAAAAGCAGTAAAAAGAAAAAATATGAGAATTGGTTATTTGATTTTCTGGTCAATAACAGGGGTAATATTAATTATTTCATTACTTATTCCAAATTTAGTTGATAATATTTCATCTAAATTAGGATTTGAAATGCCTATAAATATGATATTTAGTATAGCAATTTTTATAATTTTATATTTAATATTTGACTTAACAATTATTATATCTAAAGAAGAGAAAAAAAATACCATGCTAATACAAGAGATATCTATGCTAAAGAAGAGGGTAGAAGATTTAGAAAAAATAAAAGGAAATAAATAATGAATACTTTAAAAGAAAGAGAAAAAATAGAAGAAAACGAAGGAATAATAGAAAAAAAGAAAAGCAAAAATAGAGATAAATTTTGGGACATTGTCAAAGGAATAGGAATAATTAGTATAGTTATAGGACATGTAACAATTAATGATATAAAAGAATTTGTTTATACATATCACTTAATAATTTTTTTCCTTGTTGCAGCTTATTTTTATAATGAAAAGAAATATGGAGATGAACCATTTAAAAATGTTGGGCAAAGGATAAAATCAACTTGGACCAAATATGTATTTTATGCAATGATATTAATATTATCTCATAACTTCTTTGTCGAATATCATTTTTATGAACCTCAAATTGTAAAATATAATAATTTTAATGAGATAATAGTTCCATTATTAAATACAATTACTTTTAAGTGTAGTGAAATGTTTGGAGGAGCACTATGGTTTGTCCCAACTTTACTTATAACTATAAGTTTATTTGGTGGAATTATATATGTATCTAGAAAGTTCAGTAAGAAATTTTGTATTAAAGTAAAGAAAAATAAAGAAACAATAGAAAAATATGTAAAATACGTGGTTATCTTAATTTTTACAATATTATTTGGTGGATTAGGAGTATTTTTAAATGAAAATTGGTTGTCTTTAAGTTATCATATGCATACATCATTTTTAGTAATTCCAATTTGCACATTAGGATATTTTATAAGAGAATATATTGATAAAATAAGAAAAATAAAAAAATGGTATGTTTTAATTCCTGTAATGATATTGTCAACTGAAATTTTGATATATGTAATAAAGCAAGGAATGAAAATAGAATTATCAAAAGAGATGATTATAAATGGATATATGTTTTATATTGTATCTTTTGTTGGAGTATGTTTTTGCTTATCATTAGCAGGCATAATAGAGAAAATTCCAATAATAAAAACAATAATAGAATTATTAGGTAAACACTCATTTGCTATAATGGCTTTACATTTTGCATGTGCAAAAGGGGTGGATGTAATTTATTCAAAAATAATAGGTGAGACAAATGTAGAAGTAATATCAAAATGGGTAACAGCATATCCAGAAAAATTATGGGTATTATATGTATTCGTTGGATGTTTAATACCACTAATTTTTTCAATGATATTAGAAAAAATAAAAAGAATAGGAGAAAAAAATGGAGAACACTAATATAAAACTTTCAATAGTAGCGGCTGTATATAATCTAGAAAAATATCTTCCAAGATGTTTAGATGCATTGGTAAATCAAACAATGCAAGATATAGAAATATTATGTGTAGATGATGGATCAACTGATTCTGCACCACAGATAATAGAGGATTATCAAAAAAAATATCCTGACAAAATAAAAGTTTTCCATAAAGAAAATGGTGGAGAGTTTACTACAAGAAATTATGGATTAGAAAGGGCTCAAGGTGAATATGTAACATTTGTGGATACAGATGACTATGTTGAACCTAATTGGGCAGAAAAATTATATAATGCAGCAAAAGAAAATGATGCAGATTTAGCTGTTTGCGGTTTTGAAAGAATAGACTTAGCGACTAATAAGGTTGTGGCAACTAATATGACTAACTTTGGAAATACAGTAAAAGAAATAGATCCAAAAGATGATTATTTGTTATTTATAAATCCGGCTCCTTGGAATAAAGTTTATAAAAGAGAAAAAATAAAAGATTTGAGATTTTTGCCATTTAGAGGGTTTAATGATACTATGTTTTTAGCAAGTTGTTATACAAGAATAAATAAAATAGCATTTGTACCAGATGTATTATATCATTATTTTTTAAGATATGATTCTCAAATACACACAGTAAATGAACAAGATGTTAAGAATTTGAAAAAATATTTGCTTGAAGTAAAAGATTTATACATAAAATCAGGTAAATATGAAGAAATGAAATATATATTAGATACATTTGCGTTTTTACACTTAGGTACATCTGTAATGTATAGAGTGTCTTATGATGAATCAGTAAATATGAAACAAATGCTAAAAGATACAATAAAATATCTTGATGAAAATTTCTCTAATTGGAGAAAATCACCATTTTTAAAATTGGGATACTCATTTAAAAAAGGGTTTAAACACATCGCTTTATGGGGAGTTTCTTTGTTTTATAAATGGGGAATACCAATGGTGTATATTAAGGTGTATCGCTTTTTAGTTGATAAGTTAAAAATTGATATTAAGTTTTAATAGTTATGAAGTCAAAACATAGCTAGGGTCTTCCTATGGGTCTTGAATTTATTTAATAGTTATATATATGAAATCTTAATATATAACTATTTCAAAGTCAAAACATAGCTAGGGTCTTCCTATGGGTCTTGACTTATTCAATAGTTATATATTAAGATTTCATATAAGAAAATAATAAATAATGAAGAAAGGGAATGTAGTATGAAAATTGGAGTAGTAATTGTAACATATAATAGATTAGATAAACTAAAATTAGCGTTAGAAAGTTATGAAAAGCAAGTACTAAAACCAAAATACATATTAGTAGTTAATAATAATAGTACAGATGGAACATATGATTTTTTGGAAAGATGGAAAGAAAATAGATCTGAAATAGAAAAAAGAGTAGTAAATCTTACACAAAATACAGGAGGAAGTGGGGGATTTTACGAGGGATTAAAACATAGTTTAGAATTAGATGCTGATTGGATATGGGTTGCAGATGATGATGCATATCCAAAAGAAAATGCATTTAAAATAGCGGAACATTATATAAGTACACACGAAAATTCTAGTGAAAATATTTCTGCAATTTGTGGAACTGTATTAAAAAGTGATGGAGAAACAATAGATTGCTCACATAGAAGAAAAATATATACAACACTATTTAATAGAATTGCACAACCATATTCAAAACCAAAAGATTATGAACAAGAAGAATTTGAGATAAATGGATTTTCTTATGTTGGAACTATGATAAATAAAGAAAAATTAAAACAAACAGAGTTAACCAAAAAAGACTATTTTATATATTATGATGATACTGAACATAGCTATAGATTATCAAAATTAGGAAAAATAGTTTGTATACCATCTATAAAAGTAGTTCATGATGCACCTCATAGTGAAATGAAAGAAATTGTGAAATGGAAATTATATTATTTAGTAAGAAATACATTAGATTTTATAAGAAATAATTTTGATGAAAAATATTTTAAAGAACAATGTTTTGAAGTACCATTCAAATTTAAAGTGGCAGTATTTTTATTTGGAAAAGACAAAAAATATGGATTCCAAATGATAAATGAAGCTGTTAAAGATGCAAAAATAGGAAAAACAGGATTACATGAAATTTATAAGCCTGGGTGGAGCCCTGACAAAATAGAAGAAAGGCAAGAAAATGAAAAAGAGTATCGCTAAAAATTACATATATAACTTGATATATCAAATGTTATTGATATTATTGCCATTAGTAACAACCCCATATTTATCAAGAGTATTAGGAGCTGAACCAATAGGAATATATGGTTACACAATATCAATAGTTACATATTTTATATTATTTGGAACTCTAGGTGTTGCAATGTATGGACAAAGAGAAATTGCATATATACAAGAAGATGAGGAAAAGAGAAGCAAAGCATTTTGGGAAATAATTATTATTAGAAGTATTACTCTAAGTATATCAATAATATTATTTTATTTAATATATGGAAGAACTGGAGAGTATGCTTTATATTATAGAATATTAATAATACAGTTATTAGCAAATGTATTTGATATTAGTTGGTTTTTCCAGGGCTTAGAGGAATTTGATAAAACAGTTATAAGAAATCTAATAGTAAAACTATTAAGTTTAGTATTAATATTTACAACAGTAAGAGCACCAGAAGATTTGTGGAAATACTTTGCTATATACGTGGGAGCGGAGCTACTAGGAAATACTACTTTATGGCTATATTTGCCTAGATATTTAAAAAGAGTTTCAATAAAAAAATTAGAATTAAAAAAGCATGTAAAACCAATATTATCGCTATTTATACCACAAATAGCAATTCAAATTTATACAGTTTTAGATAAAACAATGATAGGAAATATAACAAAAGATATGACAGAAGTGGGATATTATGAGCAAGCACAAAAGATAGTAAAAGCAGCTTTAACGATTTTAACATCATTACAAACAGTAATGAATTCAAGAATAGCAAACGCACATGCAAACAAAAATGAAAAGGAAATAAAAGAATGTTTAAAAACATCATTCAATTTTTTATGGTTCTTATCTATACCAATGATGTTTGGAATAATTGCAGTAGTAACAAAATTTGTTCCATGGTATTATGGTGAAGGATTTGAAGGTGTTATTCCAATACTAATAGCAACATCACCAATATTGATAGTAATTGGAATTAGTGGAATTACAGGTTCTCAATACTTAGTACAAATTGGAAAACAAAAAGCATTTACTAAATCTGTAACGATAGGTGCAATAGTTAATATAATATTTAACTTTATATTAATAAGAAACTTTGGAGGAATAGGTGCTGCAATAGCCTCAGTAATTGCAGAAATAACTGTTTTAGGAGTTCAACTAAAATACTTTAAAGAGCAATTTTCATTATTAGAAATTCTAAAATTATCAGTAAAATGCTTTATAAGTGGAATTATAATGTTCGCAGTTGTAAGAACAATCAC
This sequence comes from uncultured Clostridium sp., assembly GCA_945919455.1. Classification (GTDB taxonomy): domain Bacteria; phylum Bacillota; class Clostridia; order TANB77; family CAG-508; genus CAG-269. Next base: position 68,350 of record CAMEJH010000001.1, read on the forward strand.
ATATTATATGCCTGTAAGTATAACAAATACAATAATACAAGTTATTGTAGGTGTGATAGTTTATATAGGAATGTTAGTAATATTAAAATATCAATTTTTATATGATATATTTAATCAAGTAATTAGAGGAATAAAACAAAAAATATTGAAAGAAGAGGGATAATAGATGAAATTATTACTATATAATTGGGTTCAATTTGACCAAAATGATGGAGGAGGAGTTACTGTATATTTAAACAATATAATTAATAAATTAGCTGAAAAAAAAGATGTAGAAGTATATTTCCTAAGTTCTGGAGTTAAATATAATTTATTAAGTAATAAGATCAAAATCAAGAAGACAAAAAATAAGTTAGGAGAAAATATAAAATCGTTTACTATATATAATTCACCAACTATGTTTGCAATTAATCAATTTAGTAGACCAGATATTTATAATAATGATAAAGAATTAGCAAAAGTAATAGATAAATTTATAGAAGAACATAATGGATTTGATGTTATACATTTTAATAATTTAGAAGGATTATCAGTAGAAGTGCTAAAACTAAAAGAAAAATACAAAGATACTAAATTTATTTATTCAATGCATAACTATTATCCAGTTTGTCCTAATGTTTATCTTTGGAAACATAACAAAGAAAATTGTAAAGACTTCTGCGATGGAAAAGCTTGTTGTAATTGCATTACAAGTAATTATGATAAAGCAAGACAAATGCAAAAGATAAAGACATTAGTAGAAAAATTAGGTGTAAATTTAAACTCACCAAAAGTAAAAAAATATTATAATAAAATAAGTAAATCTAAAAATCGATCTACAAATATTGTAGAGACAAAAGATTTTAGTTTAGCAAGTGACTACAAAAAGTTTAGAGAGAAAAATGTCGAATATATCAACAAATATGTAGATAATGTATTATGTGTATCAAAAAGAGTAAAAGAAATAGCAATTAGAATGGGAATAAAAGAAGAAAAATGTAGTGTATCTTACATAGGAACTAAATTTGCAGATAATTTAAAAAGACAAGAAATTGATATAAATAGTAAAGAATTTAATTTAATATATTTAGGGTATATGAATGTAATGAAAGGATTTAATTTTTTAATTAATTCTTTAATGCAAATGGATAACAAAATATCTGCAAACATTAATTTAACATTAGTATGTCGTAATAATATAGAATATAATATTGAAGAAATAAAACAAAAGTTAGAACAAAAATTTAAAACTGTTAAATATGTTGATGGATATACACATGATAATTTAAAAGAATTATTAGCTAATCAGCATTTAGGAATAATACCAGTAGTGTGGGAAGACAACTTACCACAAGTATCAATTGAGGTAACATCTTTTGGAGTGCCAATTTTATGTAGTAACTTAGGTGGAGCGAGTGAACTATGTGATGATGAAGATTTTAAATTTGAAGGAAGTAATACAAAAGATTTTTTACAAAAATTAACTACAATTGTAGAAAATAGAAAAAAGTTATTAGAATTCTGGGATAATTACAATAAACCTACAACAATGGAAAATCATTTAAAAGAATTGTTTAAATATTATGGAATATAAGGAAGGTAGAGAAAATGAAAAAATATGATTATTTAATAGTTGGAGCAGGATTATATGGAGCAACATTTGCATATGAAATGAGCAAAACTGGTAAAAAATGCTTAGTAATAGATAGAAGAAATCATATAGGAGGAAATATTTATTGTGAAAAAATAAATAATATAAATGTACATAAATATGGTGCACATATTTTCCATACAAGTGATAAAGAAATATGGGACTATGTAAATCAATTTGTAGAATTTAATAATTATATAAATTCACCAATAGCAAATTATAAAGGAGAAATTTATAATTTACCATTTAATATGAATACATTTTCTAAGTTATGGGGAGTTGTAACTCCAAAAGAAGCTCAAGAAAAAATTGAAGAACAAAAAGCAGAATATAATATTACAGAACCTAAAAATTTAGAAGAACAAGCAATATCTTTAGTAGGAAAAGATATTTATTTAAAATTGGTAAAAGAATATACAGAAAAACAATGGGGAAGAGATTGTAAGGAGTTACCTGCATTTATAATAAAAAGACTACCTGTAAGATTTACATATGATAATAATTACTTTAATGATAGATATCAAGGAATTCCTATTGGAGGATATAATGTCATAATTGAAAAGATGCTTGCTAATTCAGATGTTGAACTTGGAGTAGACTACTTAAAAAATAAAGAAAAATATAATGGACTAGCAGACAAGATATTATACACAGGAATGATAGATGAATATTTTGATTATAAATATGGAAATCTTGAATGGCGTTCATTAAAATTTGAAAATGAAATATTAGAAGATGAAGACAATTATCAAGGAAATGCTGTTGTAAATTATACAAGCCATGACCAAAAATATACAAGAATAATTGAACACAAACATTTTGAATTCAATAAATGTAAGGGAACAGTTATAACAAAAGAGTATCCTATGAATTGGAAACTTGGAGATGAAGCATATTATCCAGTAAATGATGACAAAAATAATGAATTATTTGAAAAATATAAAGAACTAGCAGACAAAGAAACAAATGTAATATTTGGAGGTAGACTAGGAAATTACAAATATTACGATATGGATAAAGTAATAAAAGCAGCATTAGAAAAAATAAAAGAAATTTTATAAAATAGAAACTTTTTTAATAATTAAATTGTCTAACAAATAGATAGAACAAAGGGTGAAAATTATGATAATAATAAAAAGTATAATGTTTATAATAAGCATTATATTTATTATATATAGATATGGAATAATTATAAATAAAATTACTAAAAATCATAAATTAGAAAATACTTTTATATTTGGACTTATATTATGGCTATCAGTTAATCAACTCATATTAACTCCATGTACATTAATACATACATCATTTAGAAATTGTTTAATTGCAATAATTTTAATAACAATAGTTTTATTAGCCATATCTTTTGGAATTACAATGAAAAAATCAAAAGATAAAACAAACAGACTAAATAATATCAAGTCAAAATATTTGAAAATGCCAAAAGTAGAAAAATGCATAACTATTATAATGGTAATTTTGATTACATTTCAAGTAATATCTACAACTGTGCTATTTAGAGAAAATGCAGATGATTCATATTATGTGGGACTAACTACATCTAGTATAGATAATGATAATGTTTATATGGAAGAACCTAGTACAGGCTATAAAAGTGAAGAACATACTATGTTATTGCCAACAGAGCAAATACCAACATATGAGCTTAATATAGCAATATTATCAAAGATATTTAATATAGAGCCAACAATTATTTATCACACGTTATTACCAATTATTTTTATTGTTATTGCATATATGTCATATTATTATTTTGCAAGAAGTTTTTTAGACAAAAAAAATGCAAAGATATTTATAATATTTATATCAATAATATTTATGTTTGCAGGATTTACCACTAAATTTAGAACAGGATGTTTATTATGTAAAATGTGGCAAGGAAAAGCCGTATTTTTAAATATAGTTTTAAATATTATATTAGCATCACTAATTAGAATGGATAAAAAAGTAAAGAAGTCAGATGTAATAATATTAACATTAGCAAATTTAAGCGCAACACATTTGACTTCTACGGCAATATTTTTGATAACATTTGTGTACATATCATTTGGAATATTAAAATTAATAAAACTAAAAATAAAAGATATAGCATATTTATTTGTAACATTTATACCAATTTTTGTGTATGTAGTAATATTAATAGTTTTAATGAAAACACATTTTACAAAGGTAGTATTACCACAAAATCCTGTAAATACATTTAACTGTTTTAGATTATATGGAAATGATACATATTTAATTTATTACTTTATTGCATTATTTTTTATTATATTATTTGGAAATAAAAGAGCAAAAAGGTATTTTATTATAATACAAATTTTAAACTTATTTACAATATGGAATCCTTTATTTTCTGATTTTATATCAAAATACTTAACTAGTTCAGACACATATTGGAGAGTATTTTGGCTATTACCATTAGAAAGTACAATTGCTTATGCTATTACTATACTTATAGCAAGAAGTAAAAATGTGAAAGTAAAGTTACTAGTAATTATATTAAGCATAATTGCAATAATCTTACCAGGCAAATATGTATATACAACTAAAATATCTGAAAACTTAGAAAAGATACCACAATATATAATAGATCAAACTAATTATATTTTAGAGCAAGATAAAGATTCTGAAAAAATAGTAGTATTAACACCTCCAGGAGTGTTACATAGTTGCATGATGAGACAATTATCTTCAAAAATACAGTTAATATATTCTAGAACTTCATATGTTGGAAAAATAGATAATGTCGAAGAACGAGAAGATAGGCTAAAAATGGAGGAGGTTTGCTATTCGGAGACTCATAATTATCCAATAGAAGATTTTAATAAACTATTAGAAAAATATAAAGTTAATTGGGTGATTGTAAGTTCAGAAGACCAAGGAACAATAGAATATATGGAAAAATCTATTATGAACAAAAACATAGAAATGGGAGGATATGTACTTTATAATAGGTAATATGTTTCTTATTCAAATAGCAATATATTTGTATTTGAATAGATCTTATTAATATCATACTAAATAGAAATGGTAATATTATGTAAATAATATAAAATAATTGTGAAAATTTATGAGATATGTTATTATTAATTATGAAGCAAAAGTAAAAAAATATTTGCTTTAGAGGAGGAATTATATAAAATGAAAAAACTAAAAATTATTTTAAGTACAATCCTAGTATTAATGTTTTGTGTTTTTGTAGGACAAGTATATGCAGAAGAAAACATAGATGTAATAGAAGCACAAAATACTCCAATAGCAGAGGTTGAGGTAAAATACGAATATAAAGAAGAAACAAATACAGTAATAGTAACTATGATATCAGATATAGAATTACAAGATACAAAAATATTATGGAAATTAAGTGAAGACAAAAAACAATATACATTTGAATTTTCAGATAATACAACATATACTACAAATGTAGTAGACATATATGGAAATATTATACCAGTACATATAAATGTAACAGATGTAGTTAATAAAATTGCAAATGTTGAAGTAAAATATAAATATCAAAAAGATACAAATACAGTAATAGTAACAATGATATCAGATATAGAATTACAAGATACAAAAATATCATGGAAATTAAGTGAAGACAAAAAACAATATACATTTGAATTTTCAGATAATACAACATATACTACAAATGTAGTAGACATATATGGAAATATTATACCAGTACATATAAATGTAACAGATGTAGTTAATAAAATTGCAAATGTTGAAGTAAAATATAAATATCAAAAAGATACAAATACAGTAATAGCAACAATTATATCAAATATGGAGTTACAAAATACAAAAGTATCATGGAAATTAAGCGAAAATAAAAAACAATATACATTTGAATTTTCAAATAATACAAAATATACAACAAATGTAGTAGATAGGTTTGGAAATGTAATACCAGTATTAATAGACATAAACAAAATAGATGAAAGTCCAGCAAAAGTTAAAGTAGAATATGAATATAAAGAAGATACAAATACAGTAATAGCAACAATGGTGTCAAATAGAGAGCTACAAAATACAAAAGTATCATGGAAATTGAGTGATGATAAAAAACAATACACATTTGAATTTACAAATAATACAAAATATACAACAAATGTAGTAGACAGATTTGGAAATATAATACCAGTAGAGATAAATGTAGTAAAAGTAGATGATCAAGGACCAGAAATAAGTATAAAATATGAATATAGCGAAGATAAAACTCAATGCACTGTAAGAGTAATTTCAAACGAAGAATTAAAACCAAAAATTTCACCAGAATGGGTTTTAAGTGAGGATAAAAAAGAACTTACAATTATTTTTAAAAATAATCAAAATTATGACACTGTTTTTTATGATAAATATGGAAATGGAACAAGAGCACATATGGATGTATTTTTTAATATTACAGGAATTGATGTATCAAAACATAATGGAAAGATAGATTGGCAAAAGGTAAAAAATGCAGGAATTGAATTTGCAATAATAAGAGTAGGATACGGACAAGATATTAGTTCGCAAGATGATGCAATGTTTGAATATAATATTAGTGAATGTGAAAGATTAGGAATTCCATATGGAGTTTATTTGTATTCATATGCATTAAATACGGAAAATGCCTCATCAGAAGCAGACCATATGCTAAGATTAATAAAAGGTCACAATCCTAAATATGGTATATGGATTGATCTAGAAGATGATAGTTATAAAGTAAACAATGGTATGCCAAGTAATGAAACATTTGTTGAAATAGCAGTAACATTTTGTGAAAAAATGATACAAAATGGATACAAAGATGTAGGAATTTATGCGAATTTAGAATGGTGGAATAATAGAATTAATAGCCCTAAATTAGATAAATACGATAAATGGGTTGCACAATGGAATGACAAATGTACATATCAAAAAGAATATGTTATGTGGCAATATACATCAAAAGGACAAGTTGATGGAATTTCTGGAAATGTTGATATGAATAAATATTATAGAAATAAATAGGAGAAAACATGAAAAGATTAATTAAAGTAGTAATTGCTCTTATTTTATCATTACTTTTCTTAGGAGTTAATATATCAAATGCAACAGATGATAAAATGGAACAAACAATAGTAGAAGTTTCATATAAATACAAAGAAGATACAAATACAGTAATAGCAACAATAAAATCAAATAATGAACTAAAAAATACAAAAAAAACATGGAAGCTAAGTGAAGATAAAAAACAATATACATTTGAATTTGGAGATAATACAACATATATGTCTAGTGTAGTAGACAAATTTGGAAACACAATACCAGTCTTGATAAATGTAACACAAATAGATGAAAGCCCAGCAAAAATAAAAGTTTCATATGACTATAATAAAGATACAAATACAGTTATGACAACAATGACATCAAATAGAGAATTACAAAATACAAAAGTATCATGGAAATTAAGTGAAGACAAAAAACAATATACATTTGAATTTGGAGATAATACTAAATATGTTACAAATGTAGTAGATAGATTTGGAAATGTAATTCCAGTATTAATAAATGTAACTGATGTAGACGTAACTCCTGCAAAAGTAATAGTATCATATAAGTACAAAGAAGACACAAATACGGTAATAGCAACAATGACATCAAATAGAGAATTGCAGAATACAAAAATTTCATGGAAACTAAGTGAAGATAAAAAGCAATATATATTTGAATTTGGAGATAATACCAAATATACTACAAGTGTAGTAGATAGATTTGGAAATGTAATTCCAGTATTAATAAATGTAACTGATGTAGATGAAACACCAACAAAAGTAGAAGTATCATATGAATATAAGTCAGAAACAAATACAGTAATAGCAACAATGATAGCAAGTAGAGAACTACGAGATACAAAAGTATCATGGAAATTAAGTGAAGATAAGAAAAAATATACATTTGAATTTGGAAATAATACAACATATATGTCAAGTGTAGTAGACAAATTTGGAAAAACAATACCAGTCTTGATAAATGTAACACAAATAGATGATAAAGGTCCTAAAATAGAAATAGAATATAAATACAGTGAAAATGCAGTTACTTTACTTCTACATTCAAATGAAAAAATGGTTGATACTAATACAGATTGGAGTTTAAGTGATGATGGATTAATATATGAGAAAACTTTTTATGAGGATCAAGACTATATTTTACAAGTAAAAGATGTTTATGGAAATAAAACAAACGTAGAAATTTACATAGATTACTTTTTTGAGATAATAACAGAAAAAGGAACATATGGTGTAAGTGGAGCTAAAGTTAATGGTGTAAATGGAGGCTCAGATTTAGAGTATTATAGATTTGGTAGTGGAGAAAATGTATTGTTTGCAACATTTTGTGTACATGGATATGAAGATTCTTGGGATAGAGATGGAGAAGTTTTAGTCAATATTGCGAATGATTTTTATAATAAGTTAATTAAAGATCAGGACAAGAGGTTAGCAAAAAATTGGACAATATATATTCTTAAAGAAGTAAATCCTGACGGAAGAAGATTAGGATATACAAATTATGGACCAGGAAGAACAACTTTATATAGTAAAGTTGGAAAAGGAATAGATTTAAATAGATCTTGGCAAACAAGCAGTGAATATAAAATTTATACAAGTAATAGAAATTATAATGGAACTGAAGGATTTCAAGCATATGAAGCAGAGTATTTAAGAGATTTTTTATTAAGTCATAAATCTCAAAATGGAAAAACCGTTTTAGTAGACTTACATGGATGGGAAAATCAATTAATAGGTGATGAAGAAATCTGTAAATACTATAAAGAACAATACACAAGTTGTAGAACAACTAATTATGGAAAATATGGAACTCAATATATGATAACATGGGGAAGAGAAATATTAGGGGCTAAAGTAGCATTAGTTGAACTACCATTAGCAGCTAATCAAGCAGAAGTTAATAGCATGGGATTATCAGAAAAATACATTGATGCGACATTAGAAATGTTAAAAAATGAAAAAACTAGTATTAATACTAAAAAGTTAGCTAAAAAAACTTTATCATTATATGATAATTCAAGTATTAATTATAAAATTGCATTTTCAGGTATGATAAATGGTGCAAAACCAAGTTATGAGGAAATAGATTTTATATACAACGATAATAAGCTAAATAAAAATGGAATATGGATAAATCCTAATGATAAAGAAAAAATATTGAAATTTTTAAATAACTGTTCAGAATTAAATAATAAATATTATATTGATGAAAATAATTATCTAAATATAAATAAAAATACAAATGCTACTGAAAAAGACAACAAGATAGAAAAATTAATAAATGGAGAGAAAAAATATCTATTTAATATATCAAGTATATGTTATATGCTAGACACAGTTACAGGTCAAATAGTAGATAATCCATATAATGAATTAGATAGATATCAAACTTATGAGTATTTTAAGAATGAAGATGAAATGCTAATATTTATTACAGAGAATGAACAAAAAATATATACAGACATTGAAATTTTTAATAGTATTATGTATTTATTAGATATAGTTTAATAAAATAAAGATAGACTTTAAATTTTGAAAAAAATAAATTTAAAGGCTATCTTTATTTATTTAAAACTATTGAAATTATCCAGTTTTAGTGATAAAATTGGAATGCATAATAATAATTTATGGAGGTAATAAATATGGCTATATTAGTTACAGGTGGAGCTGGATATATAGGAAGTCACACTGTTGTTGAATTATTAAATTCAGGAAAAGAAGTAGTAATATTAGATAATTTTTCAAATAGTAAACAAAAGGTATTAGATAAAATAAAAGAAATAACCAATAAAGATTTTAAGTTTTATGAGATAGATTATTTAGATAGAAAATCATTAGAAAAGATATTTGAAGAAAATAAAATTGAATCTGTTATAAATTTTGCAGGATATAAAGCTGTAGGAGAATCAGTAAAAAAACCATTAGAATATTATGAAAATAATGTTTCTGGAGCTATAATATTGCTAGAAACAATGAAAAAATATAATGTAAAGAAGTTTATATTTAGTTCATCAGCAACAGTATATGGAGAACCAGAAAGAATACCTATAACAGAGAATTGTAAAACAGGTGGAACCACAAACCCATATGGAACAACTAAATTATTTATAGAACAAATATTACAAGATTTATACAAATCAGATAATAGTTGGGATATAGCAATTTTAAGATATTTTAATCCTGTAGGAGCACATGAAAGCGGACTTATAGGTGAAGAACCACAAGGAATTCCAAATAACTTAATGCCATACATAGTAAGAGTTGCATCAGGAGAGTTAGAACAATTATCTGTATTTGGAAATGATTATGAAACTCCTGATGGGACAGGCGTAAGAGATTATATACATGTAGTAGATTTAGCAAAAGGTCATATAAAAGCATTAGAAAAACTAGAAAAAGAAGAGAGTGGAATATATACATATAATCTAGGAACAGGAGTTGGGTATAGTGTACTAGATATGGTAAAAGCATTTGAAGAGGCTACTGGAAAAAAGGTTAAATATAAAATAGTAGAGCGCCGAACAGGAGATATAGCTATATGTTATTCAAATCCAGAAAAAGCTAAAAAAGAATTGGGATGGGAAGCTACTAAAACATTGCAAGATATGTGCAAAGATTCTTGGAGATACATACAAAAAAATGAAACATAAAATATAAAACAAAAAGGAGCAATAATTGAGAAAAAAGATAATATGTATTATTATAGTAATATGTCTTTTATTAGCATTTGGTGCTACTGCTACAATTGATTGGCTATATGAGACATTTGGTCACTTATCAATGGACGAAATAATATTTCATATAAAAGTACCTATAGAAGGATCTAATACAGATATAATATTTATATTTGCCAAAGAATGTTTATGGAAAGTATTATTACCAACTATAATAATATCATTTGTACTAATTTATCCAATGGTAAAAGATCTAAAAATTATAAATGATAAAATACATACTTCAGAAAGAAAAAGAACAATAGCGGTTAGTTTATGCTTAGCAATGGCTATTTTAATAGTAAGTATTGTAAAGATTATAAAAACAACAGACATAAAAGATTATATAGAAGATCAAATGGATCATTCAAATTTTATTGCAAATGAATATGTAAATCCACAAAATACTGCAATACAGTTTTCTGATAATAAAAGAAATCTTATATATATTTTTTTAGAATCAATGGAAACAACATATTATTCTGTCGAAGAAGGTGGACTATCTAAAGATAATTTAATACCAGAAATAGCACAACTTGCTAAAGAAAATATTGACTTTTCATATACAGAACAATTGGGAGGAGCAAATGTTTTAACTGGTACTAGTTGGACTGTTGGTGCAATGTCTGCACAAACAGCAGGAGTACCACTAAAATTAAAAATAGATAATAATGCATTAGGAGAATATAGTACTTTTTTAGGAGGAGCATATAGTATAGGACAAATTCTACAAAATAATGGATATCATAATTTTTTATTATTAGGTTCTGATGCAACATTTGGTGGAAGAAAAAAATTGTTTGAACAACATGGAAATTATGAAATATGGGATTTTGAATCTGCTATGCAAGAAAGAAGAGTTTCAGAGAAAATTTGGTGGGGATATTCTGATAATTTACTATTTGAATTTGCAAAAGAAAAAATATTAAAATTAGCTAATCAAGATGAACCATTTAATTTTACAATGTTAACTGCAGATACGCATTTTCCAGATGGATACCAATGTAGTGATTGTGAAAATAAATGGGATGAACAATATAAAAATGTGATATCATGTTCAAGTAAACAAGTAGGAGAATTTGTTAATTGGATTAAAAAACAAGACTTTTATGATAATACAACAATAGTTATAGCAGGAGATCATTTAACAATGCAATCAAATTTTTTTGAGTTAGAAGAAGGACAAGATTATCAAAAAAAAGTAGTAAGTATTGTAATAAATCCAGCAGTAGAAGTAACTAATACAAAAAATAGAGAGTATTCAACATTTGATTTATACCCTACAACCTTAGCAGCTTTAGGAGCAGAAATAGAAGGAAATAAACTTGGTTTAGGTACTAATTTGTTTTCTGAAGAAGAAACTTTAATAGAAAAATATGGGATAGAATATGTTAATAATGAACTTAAGAAAAATTCAAGATTTTATGATAATAATATATTGATCTCAAAATAGTTGTATTTTCAATTCTAAATATATAACTATTTCATGTCAAAAACATATCTGGGGTCTTCCTATGTGTCTTTGACATTCAATAGTGATATATTTAGAATTGAAAAACAAATAAATAGAGAGAAAGGAGTAATATATGGATAAAATTTCAGTAATTGTTTCATGTTATAATGAAGAAAAAGCATTACCTCTATTTTATGAAGAAATGGAAAGAGTAAGAAAACAAGATTTTGAAAATATAGCAGAATTTGAATATATATTTGTTAATGATGGATCCAAAGACAATACATTAAATGAAATAAAAGAATTGCGTCAAAATGATAGTAAGGTAAGGTATATATCATTTTCAAGAAATTTTGGGAAAGAAGCTGCAATGTTAGCTGGATTAGAAGCATCAACAGGAAATTTAGTTACACTAATGGATGCTGATTTGCAAGATCCACCAGCATTATTAAAGCAAATGTATGATGCAATAAAAAATGAAGGATATGATACTGTAGGAACTAGAAGAGTAACAAGAAAGGGAGAACCTCCAATAAGAAGTTTTTTTGCAAGAATGTTTTATAAAATTATTAATAAAATGTCAAGCATAGAAATGGTAGATGGTGCAAGAGACTATAGATTAATGAAAAGAAAGGTTGTAGATGCTATAATTTCATTAAAAGAGTATAATAGATATTCTAAAGGGCTATTTAGTTTTGTTGGTTTTGACACAAAGTGGATAGAATATGAAAATGTAGAAAGAGTGGCAGGAGAGACCAAGTGGTCATTCTGGAAGTTATTTAAATATGCATTAGAAGGAATAACAGCATTTTCAACAACCCCATTAATACTATCATCATTAATAGGTTTAATATTTTGTATAGTTGCATTTGTAGCTATAATATTCATTATTGTTAAAACATTAATTTTTGGAGATCCAACATCTGGTTGGCCATCATTAGCTTGTATTATAGTATTTGTAAGTGGAATTCAATTGTTTACAATTGGAATAATAGGACAATACTTATCAAAAACATATTTAGAAGTAAAGAAAAGACCTATTTATATAGTTAAGGAAACAGAAAAAGAGTAGTTATATAATGATACATAAAAGTTAATATATAACTATTTCATGGTCAAAACATAGCTGGGGGCTTCCTATAGGTCTTGACCTTATTAAAATAGTTATATATTAACTTTTTATGATTATTAATAATAAAAAATTACAAGAAAGGAATAAAAATGAAAGTAAGGAGAAAAGATATAATGAAGATTATAATGATAGTTATATATTTAATATTTACAGTTTCAGGATTAATACTAATGAAAAAGGGGGGAAATGCCGGAAAAATAACAACTGGGTCAGGAGAATTAGGATTTAGTATTAGTTGGATAAGTGCTTTAGGATTTGTATGCTATATAATAAGCTTTTTGTTATTTACAAGAATAATAATGATGTTTGAAAATGTAAGCTATATTTCACCAATATGTAATGGTATAGCACAAGCGTGTATTGTTATTGCATCAATTATATTTTTAAAAGAAGAATATTCAATAAATACTTTAGGAGGAGCTGCACTAATAATTGCGGGTGTAATAATAATGAATTTAAAAAGGTAAGGAGTAGGTATAATGTTTAAATTTGGGTTAGGTCAAGACATAGGAATAGACTTGGGAACAGCAACTGTAATTGCATATGTAAAAGGGAAAGGCATAGTTTTAAGAGAACCATCTGTTGTTGCTGTAGATAGTAATACAAAAGAAGTACTAGCAGTAGGACAAGAAGCGAGAAGAATGCTTGGAAGAACACCTGGAAATATAGTAGCAACTAGACCTTTAAGAGAAGGTGTAATTTCAGACTATACAGTTACAGAAAAGATGTTAAAGTATTTTATAAACAAAATAAATGGAAGAACATTATTTGCGCCAAGAACAATGATATGTATACCTTCAAGAGTAACAGAAGTAGAAAAAAAAGCTGTAATAGATGCTGCTACTCAAGCAGGATCTAGAAAAGTATTTTTAATAGAAGAACCAATAGCTGCAGCAATAGGAGCAGGAATAGATATTGCAAAACCATGTGGAAATATGGTTGTAGATATTGGTGGAGGAACTACAGATATAGCAGTAATTTCATTAGGTGGTTCAGTAGAAAGTACTTCTTTAAAAGTAGCAGGAGATAAATTTGATGAATATATAGTAAAATACATTAAGAAAAAGCATAATATTATGATAGGTGAAAGAACAGCAGAAGACCTAAAAATAAACATAGGATGTGTATATCCAAAAATACAAGATGCAGAGATGGAGATAAGAGGAAGAGATTTAATAACTGGACTTCCAAGAACAATAACAGTATATTCAAGTGAAATGCTTGAAGCTTTGATAGAACCAGCTATGATGATTGTTGATAGTGTACATTCAGTATTAGAAAAAACACCACCAGAACTTGCAGCAGATATAAGTGATAAAGGAATATATATGACTGGTGGAGGATGCTTAGTAGATGGGTTAGACAAATTGCTTCAAGAAAAAACAGGAATAAATGTAATGATAGCAAATGATGCTGTTTCATGTGTTGCACTTGGAACTGGAAAGGCACTTGATAATTTAGATGCTTTGGATAGGGCTGGAAGATAAAAAATGTTATAAAAATAGCACATATAACTTAATTAGTTACTATGTGCTATTTGTTTTGTATCAGTTATTTGATTTTTCTAGCTTTATATCCAAAGAATATTGCTAAAACTATAAATATAACAAACATTATTGGAAGTAATGGAGAACCTGTTTTTGGCAAAGGCTCAGGTGCAATAGTATTATCTACTGGTGGTTTTGGTTCAGGTTCTGCTGTAAGTTTTATTTTTGGTGTAACATCAGAAGTCTTTGTTTGTGTTGTTCCATCAAAGTCTTTATAGTTAATATCAACTTTTTCGTTTGTATCAAGAACTTTTCCTATAATGGTTTCATCAAATTTTTCTTTTAAAGTTAGATTATATTGTATTGTAGCTGTTTTTCCAGGTGCTAATTCAGAAAGTGTCCAAGTAATACTGTTAGTGTCAGGATCTATATTTGCTGAAACATTGCTAACATCAATTCCATCAACATAAGTTATTTCAAAATTATCAACTATATATTGTGGAAAATAATCTACAACAGTTATGTCTTTTAAAGAATGAGCAATTGGCAATAAGTCACGATAGATATTATTTGTAATTGTTTGCTCAATTTCATCATCACTAATTTTATAGAATTTACCAACTGTAGGGTTTGCTTCTGTTCCAAAAACTTCTTGTATAACTTGACCATATGTATATGTATTTGTTCCATCTGTTCTAAATGTTGCTTCTTCATTATCAATACCAGTTAACATTGTAATAACATTTATTCCATTTAAAGAGTTTAATGTTGATTTTGTTTCAGTAATTACATTAGTTAATCCTTCATAAGAAACTAAATCATTATATCCAATTGCTATATTTGGTAAACCATCTGTTAAAACAATCATATATTTGTTGTTATCATCAGATGTGAAACAAGATTTTGCAAGTTTTAAACCTGAATCTAAGTTTGTATATTGTCCAGTTCCTTCAATTGCAGATATTCTACTTTGTAAAGTGGTTAAATCATTAGAAAAGTCACAAACTTTTTGAGCGTCATTTGCTGTTCCTGGATTTACAAATCCTGTATCGGGATCTATTTCGCTATTTGTTGAAAAAGTAACAACTCCTATTTTTAAACTTGTACTATTAGCTTGTAGTAGACTTTCTACTAATTTATTAGCTGAATCTAAAACTAAATCTTTTCTTGTAGTAGTTCCTGAAACAACTGTATCCATACTATTTGAACTATCTATTACTAACATAAGTTCACCACTTGGAATTATAACTTCTGAATTATTAGAAATTTTTAATTGTAATGTGACTTGATGATTAGTTAAATCTGAATCTACAATTTTCTTCTCAAAAGAAGATGAATCATTTAATTTTATTGTACAAATATTGTCCTCTACAATTTCCATTGTAGTTGTTACTGCAAATACACTTGTTGCCATTGAAATTATTAATAATATTATTGTTGCTATTGCAAATAATTTTTTCATTTAAAACACCTCGTTATTATTGTAATACAAAAATTAGAAAATTGCAATATTTTACAAACAATTAACAAAAAAGAAGCCTCCAAAAGGGGGCTTCTTATATGTCTAAAGGACTAACAACATCCTCCTCTGTTGCCACCGCAACAGCAGCATATTAAAAGTATAAGAATGATTATCCAGCAGCAGTCATCACCGAAACCGAAACCACATCCACATCCTCTATTTTCTGGCATATAAAACCCCCCTTTCAGAATATAAATCTTTTCTAAAGAAGAATCTTTAGGATTTTTCTTTTGATAATATATAATATGGGATTAAAAAAAATGTGTTACAAAAATAAAAGTGAAAAAACACTTGATAATAAAAATCATAAATGATAAAATACAAGAGTATAAGAAGAGCCTAAGAAAAAATATTAAATAAACAATGGAGGATGTAATGGGAAACATAGTATTATTAGATGATTTAACAATAAATAAAATAGCTGCTGGAGAAGTAATAGAAAGACCAGCATCAGTAATAAAAGAAATGGTAGAAAACTCTATAGATGCAGGAGCAAACAATATAACAGTAGAAATAAAAAATGGTGGAATTTCATACATAAGAGTAACAGATAATGGAAAAGGAATACCAGAAGATGATATGGAAATGGCATTTGAAAGACATGCAACAAGCAAAATAAGAACAGCAGATGACTTAAATACAGTAACATCAATGGGGTTTAGAGGAGAGGCATTAGCAAGTATTGCAGCAATAGCAAAAGTAGAAATGATATCTAAAACAGCAAATCAACAAAATGGATATAAAGTAGTGGTTGAAGGTGGAAAAGTACTAGAGAAAACAGAAGCAGGTTGCCCAGTAGGAACATCAATAACAGTTACAAATTTGTTTTATAATACACCAGTAAGATATAAATTTTTGAAAAAGGATTATACAGAATCAGGATATATTGAAGATGTTATTACAAGAATAGCATTAGTCCATCCTGAAATATCTATAAAATTAATAAATACGGAAAAAACAATAATTCAAACTAATGGAAATGGAGATCTAAAAACTGTAATATATAGTATATACGGAAAAGATGTAGCTGGAGGATTGATAGAAACAGATTATACATATGAAGATATTCATATATATGGAGTTATAGGTAAGCCAGAAATAGCTCGATCAAATAGAGCAAATCAAATATTTTTTGTAAACAAAAGATACATAAAAGATAAATCATTATCATCAGCAGCAGAAAGAGCATACAAAGGAATGATACCAATTGGAAAATTTAGCTTTTTGGTATTAAATGTAGATATGAATCCAAGTAAAGTAGATGTAAATGTTCATCCAGCAAAATTAGAAGTAAGATTTGAAGAAGAAAATGTTGTATTTAAAGCAGTATATCATGCAATAAAAGATGCATTATTAAAATCAGAATTAGTAGCAGATACAGACCATACTTCAAGTGAAAAGAGATCTGAAAGTGGATTATTTGGAAATAAAACAAATAATAGAACAGAAACAATAGTAGAACAGATATATAAAGCAAGACAACTAAACGGAATACCAACAATACAACGAGAAACAACTAATATTCCAAAAGTAGAGAATATACCAGCTAAAACAGAAGCTGCGGATGGAGTAAAAATTCCTGAAATAGAAAAGAGTCAAGAAGTTCTAAGAAAATTACAAGAAATTAAAGAAAAACTAATCCAAGAATCACCAGAATTAAAAGCAAAATTAGAGCAGGAACATAAATTAGAAAATTTACAAAATCCAAATAGTGCAATAATTGAGGAAAAACCAGAAGAAATAACTTATGAAGAACCTCAGAAAGAAAAAGAAGTTTTAGTTAAAGAAGATGATGTACCTTATGCAATAAAAGAAATGCAAAAAGCAAACCAAGAAGAAGCTAAAGCAGAGGAGACAAAACAAGAAGAAACAACACAAGAATTAAAAGTTGATTTATTAGAGGAAATAGCAAAAGCAGGACAAAAACCAATAGATCTAAAAGATGAAGTTTCAAAGTTATTTGAGAAAACACCAGAAAAAGAAGAAACATTAAACACAGATGTAAATATAAAAGAAAATACAAATTCTGAGTATTCAAAAGAATTTGAAGAAATGTATTTAAAACTTTTCGGAACAAAACCTGTAAGAGAAGAAAAGAAAGAAGACAATGAAGAAAAAGCCAATGATATAGCTACACTAGGAAATATGTCTGTTTTTGATAATGTTGAAGAATATAAAAAGCCAACATATAAATTCATTGGTATTGTATTTAATACATATATAATAATTGAAATAGATAAAGAAATGTATATAATAGATCAACATGCAGCACATGAAAGAATACTATACGAAAAAGTTAAACAAAATTATTATAATGATGAAAACAAAGATTCACAATTAATGTTATTACCAGATATAATTACATTAACACATAAAGAAATGGAAATAGCAAAAGATAATATGCAAATGTTTAGAAAAGCAGGTTTTATGGTTGAAGAGTTTGGAGAAAATACTATAAAATTAACAGGTGTACCAGAAATGTGTTTAGACTTAGAAACAAAAGAAATGTTTTTAGAAACATTAGATGAAATTAACTCTGTTTCAAGAACAGCAAAGCAAGAAGTAGAGGAAAGATTTTTGGCAACTGTAGCATGTAAAGCAGCAGTAAAAGCTAATATGGCATTAACAAAAGAAGAAGTAGATAGTTTAATGGATAAATTACTATCATTACCAAATCCGTTTACATGTCCACATGGAAGGCCAACTGCGATAAAAATGTCAAAATATGATATTGAAAGGAAATTTGCAAGAAAATAAGGAGGAACAAATGACAGCATTTATGATTATAGTTGTGATAGCATTATTCATTGTACTTGTAGGATTTTCTTGGTATAGATTAGAAGCTTTTGAAGGGATGGAAAAAATAATAATTTGTGTAGCAGGTATATTGTTAGCTTGGGGAATTACAACTATACTATTTTCCATTTCGTCTAATGGAATGGATTATATAAACCAAGAAATAGAAAGAGAAATAAGTAAAATATTAGTGCTAGTTTTTACACCAATAAATGGTATTGCTTTTATGCCATATGTTTCAAAAATAATGAGCAAAGTAAAGTTTGATGAATTAAAAAAAGAAGAAGCAATAAAAAAAGTAGGAATATTTTGCTTAATACTTATAGTAATATTCTTTGTAGAAGTAAAATACTTAACAAATATCCAATTAGGAATATTAGATGTTGCAAGTAAAATGTAAAACAGAAAGGAATAATATGAGTAAACCAAAAGTAATAGTAATTTGCGGACCAACTGCATCCGGAAAAACAGCATTATCAATAGAATTAGCAAAAAAAATAAATGGAGAGATAATTTCAAGTGATTCTATGCAAATTTATAAAGACATGAATATTGGAACTGCGAAACCAACAGTAGAAGAAATGCAGGGAATAAAACATTATTTATTGGATTTTGTGGAACCTGATAAAAGATATAGTGTAGCAGAATTTAAAAAAGATGCTGAAAAAGCAATAGAAGAGATATTATCAAAAGGAAAAATACCAATTGTAGTTGGAGGAACGGGTTTATATGTTGATAGTTTGATATATGGTATTGAATATCAAAATATAGAATTAGATGAAAAATATAGAAAAAAATTAGAAAAAATAGCAGAAGAACAGGGGTTACAAGTATTATACAAAAGAGCAAAAGAAATAGATGAAGAAGCAATAAAGAAAATTAGTCCTAATGACAAAAAAAGAATAACTAGAATTTTAGAAATTTATAAAGCAACAGGAAAAAATAAAACAGAGCAAGAGATTGAATCAAGAAAAAAAGAAGTAAAATATGATTTTAAAGTATTTGCTATAAATATGGATAGAGAAAAGTTATATGAGAGAATAAATAAGAGAGTAGATATAATGATCGAACAAGGTCTTATAGAAGAAGTTAAAGAAATTACTCGAAAGTATAAAGAATTTCCAACAGCAATGCAAGGATTAGGTTACAAAGAAGTAGTAGAATATTTAGATGAAAAGATGTCTAAAGAAGAAATGATAGAAAAAGTTAAAATGGAAACAAGAAGATATGCAAAAAGACAAATAACGTGGTTTAAAAAGAATAAACAAACTATGTGGATAGATGGGCTAGCAGATAAACAGAGTAATATACAATTTATTCTTGAAAATATATGATTTTAAATATATAACTATTTCATAGCCAAAATATAGCTAGGGTCTTGGCTATATTCAATAGTTATATATTTAAAATAAATTATATTATTATAAAGAAATGGAAGTGATAAAGTTTTGAAAAATAGTAAAAAAATTATAACAGTTATATTATTGTTACTTATTGTATCATATGTAGTTTATGCAATTTACTTACTTATTGTGGACCCTACAGATACATATATTATTAAACAAGGAACTTTGTCAGAAGAAGATTCTACATCAGGATATGTAATAAGAGAAGAATATGTTGTAAAAGAGGAAAACAGTAATGGAATTTATGCAATTGCTTCAGAAGGCGAAAAAGTTGCAAAGTCTGATTCTATATTTAGATATTATAGTGATAGTGAAAAGCAAATTTCTACAAAGATAAATGAATTGAATTATAAAATTCAGGATTTACTAGAGAAAGAAAAATATGAACCATCAGCAGATATAAAATCTATAGAAAATCAAATTGATAATCAGATAAAAAGTATAAACACATTAAACAATTCTCAAGAAATATCTGAGTACAAAAATAGCATAGATAGTTTAATTAGTAAAAAAATAAATTTTATTGGAGATGTTATTGATAACAAAGAAATAAAGCAATTAGTAAAGGAAAGAAAAACATATGAAGATCAACTAAAAAAGGGATCTCAATATCAAAAAGCAGAAATAAGTGGAATAGTGTCATATAGAGTAGATGGACTTGAAGATGAACTAGTAGTAGATAATTTTGATAATTTAACAGAAGAATATTTAGAGAATTTAGGATTAAAAACAGGACAAATAGTAGCAACAAGCAGTGATTGTGGAAAAGTAATTGATAATTTTAAGTGTTATATTGCAGTAACTATGAATTCACCTAAAGCTATGGAATCTAAAGTTGGTGATAATGTAGAAATAAGAACTTCTAATAAGAAAGAAATAAAAGCAAAAATTGTACAAATAAATGAAGAAAGTGGAAAAAGAACTATTATTTTTCAAACAAATAATTTATTAGATGAATTTATAAGTCATAGAAAAATTGCGATAGATGTAATTTGGTGGAGTGAATCTGGATTAAAAATACCTAATCAAGCTCTAATAGAAGAAAATGGACTATATTATGTTATGAAAAATAAAGCTGGAATGCAAAGCAAAATGTTAGTAAAACTTAAAGGACAAACAGATAAATTTTCTATTATATCATCATATTCTGCAAAAGAATTGCAAGCAATTGGATATAATGAAAAAGATATTAGAAATTATAAAAAAATAAGTAATTATGATGAAATTATGCTAAATCCACAAGAATAAAAAATGTTACAAAAATATTACAAAAATATTAAGTTTTTATTACAATTCGAAAAACTATTGACAAAAAAATAAAAAAGTTAGATACTATATGCGAAACGAGAATACGAAAGTGTAAAATATTAGGAGGGTAAAAAGATGGCAGGAGCTATAATGGACAAAGTATGGGGTCTATTTGGAATGGACCAAGCAGAAGGTGAGGAAGTTGAAGATCCAAACTACTATGGATATGAAGATAATACACAAGAGGTAGAGAATGATGAAGAGGAAAGAAAACTTTTTGGAAAAAAAGGTAAAGTAGTTCCTATGACTCAAGCTGGACAATCAGTAAAGATGGTAATATCTCAACCTACTACATTTGAACAATCAGAAGAAATATGTAGTTTGTTAAAAGATAAAAAATCTGTAATTGTTAATTTAGAATATGTTAACAAAGATGTCGCTAGAAGAATAGTAGACTTTATTAGTGGTGGAGTATATGCATTAGATGGACATATTCAAAAAATATCAAATTCAATATTTTTAATTGCGCCAATGAACTATGAGATAACAAACGAAATGGCAAGAGAGGAAATAAAAAGTAAACTTTCTGTTTCATGGCTAAAAAATAATAGCATAAACTAAACGTTTCAAAAAGAACGGAGGCTATCCAATATGATTACACCATTAGATATAGAAAATAAAAAGTTCAACAAACAAATGATGAATGGATACAATGTTGAAGAAGTAGATAACTTTTTAGACGAAGTATTAGAAGATTATGAAAAAAACTATAGAGAATTAACAACAATGACATCAAAAGTAGAAGAACTTAGTGGAAATTTGAGTCATTATAAAAATATAGAAACAACACTACAAAATACTTTAGTAATGGCACAAACAACTGCTGAAGAAGTAAAAAATGTGGCAAAGCAACAAGCTGACCAGATAATAGATGAAGCAAAAAAGCAAGCAGAAGAAATAGTTAGAAATTCAAAAAATAGTGCACGAAAAACTTTAGATGATTTAGACCAACAAATAAATTTAAAAGAAAAAGAATTTGACGACTTAAAAAAACAATTTGACATATATAAAGCAAAGATGGAATCATTATTAATGTCTCAAGCAGAATTAATAAAAGAAATAAATAAAGATGATTAAAATTAACAAAAGAAGAAAGAGGATCCTCTATAAGATGAAGACCCTCTTTTTTGAAACTAAAAAATATTACAAATGTTACAATATTATTAAATCTATATTACAATTTGGTTAAGACTATTGACAATAAAGAAAAAAAGAATAAAATAGTAGTATAGGAAAGAAAGGCTAAAAATGAGAATAATTAGTGGAAAAGCAAGAGGAACAAAATTATACACTTTAGAAGGACTAACAACTAGACCTACACTTGATAGAGTTAAAGAATCTATATTTAATATAATACAAAGCAAAATACAAGATTCAACTGTATTAGACTTATTTGCAGGTAGTGGGGCAATAGGATTAGAAATGGTAAGTAGAGGTGCAAGTAAAGCCATCCTTTGTGATAAATCTAAAGATGCAATAGAAATAATAGAAAAGAATATAGAAAAAACACATATGAAAGACAAAGTAGAATTGTATAATTTGGATTTTGAAAATTGCATAGACAAAGTAAAAACAATTAAATTTGATATAATCTATCTTGATCCACCATATAATACAAACTATATATCTAAAGCACTAGACAAAATAGTTGATTTAGATATAGTAAAACAAGAAGGGTTAATCATTGTAGAAACAGATGATGAACCGAGAATATTAAAAGAAATTGATAAAATTAAAGTTAAGATTGTTGATAAAAGAAAGTATGGAAGAGCAACAATAATATTTTTAAACAAAGAGGCCTAATCTAGAAAGGGGTAAACTATGGAAATCTTTACACTATTAGAAACTTTAGAAGACATATTAGAAAATAGTAAAAATCTGCCATTTACAAATAAAGGAATGGTTGATAAAGAAGAAATGTTAGAAATAATAAAAGAAATAAGAATAAAATTACCTGATGAGTTAAAACAGGCTAAATGGGTAAAAGAAGAAAGACAAAGAATATTAGTTGAAGCTCAAAAAGAAGCTGATGGAATAGTAAAAGAAGCTGAAAATAGAATTATTGCTATGATAGATGAACATGAGATTACAAGAAAAGCATATGAACAAAAAGCGGAAATTATAGAAACAGCAAATGAAATGTCAAGAGAAATATCTCAAGGAACAAAGGAATATGCAAATAATCTATTAGATTCAACAGAAACAGTTTTAACTGATACACTAGCAAAGCTAGAGAAGAATATTGGAGAAGCTATTAACCTAATGGAAATGTCATTAGAAGATACTATAAAAACAATCCAAAACAGTAAAAAAGAACTTCAATAAAAATAAAAAGAGGTATAGCAATATTTACCTCTTTTTTTAGGAAAAAGTGAAAGGAAGTAGAAAATGGCTAAAAAGAAATATAAAGGAAAGAGAACAAAAAAAAACGCACCAGATTTAGGCGTAATAATTACAATAATATTTAGTATTTTATTAACTGTTTTGATATATACAGAGTCAGGATATGTTGGAGTGGCTTTAAGTGACTTTTTTGGTGGAATGTTTGGGATGATAAAATACATTTTACCAATAGGTTCTTTTGCTGTTGCTATAAAAATGGCTTGTAAAGATGATGATGACTATATATCTTCAAGAATTTTTCAGTATACATTATTATTAATATTTATAGCGGTTATACTTAGTGTATATCAAATTTATAATAAAAATATTGAGATAGATCAAAATATTTCAGAAATTGTGAGAAGAGCATACCAATTAGGTGAGAGTAACATAGGTGGTGGAGCTTTAGGAACTATAGCCGCAGTACCTTTATTCAAGTTATTTGGAAAAGTAGGAACGATTATATTAAGTATAGGTGTATCAATAATATTATTTGCAGTGACATTTGGAGTAGATATATCTGGAATGATAAGTAATTGGATTCAATCAGGTGTAGATAAGAGAAAAGAAAAGTATGAAGCAAAAATGGCGTTGAAAGAAGAAAGAGAGAAAGAAAAAGAAGATAAAAAATTAAAAACATTAAGAGAAAATAGAAAAGCGTATTTAGAAATAGAAGACGATAAACAACCAGAAGAGGAACAAATAAAAATCAACTTGAATGGAAGAGCAATAGAAGAAGAAACAAAAGGAAGAAAAAAATATAAACATGATAAAGATGATATTGTACCATTAGGAATGGAAAATGCAAAATCTGAACCAGATTTTATAGAAAAAAACTTATTTAAACAAGAGGAAGAAAAGAAAGAAGAAAAAGTAAAAGAAGTTTTACAATTAGAACATGCAATTTCAGTAGAAGATGAACATTATGAATATCCACCAATAGAATTATTAAGTAAAGGGACTAAAAAAACAATAAAAGGTGGAGCGAAAGCATTAACCGATGTTGCAACAAAACTTCAAAAAACATTATATAGTTTTGGAGTACAGGCAAAAGTAGAGAATGTATCTGTAGGCCCAGCAATAACAAGATACGAATTAAAACCTGCAGAAGGAGTACGTGTAAGTAAAATTGCAAATTTAGCTGATGATATTGCACTAAATTTAGCAGCAGAAACAATAAGAATCGAAGCTCCAATACCAGGCAAACAAGCAGTAGGAATAGAAGTTCCTAATGTAGAAAAAGAAACAGTACACTTTAGAGATGTAGTAGAAAGCGATGACTTTCAAGATAGTAAATCAAAATTGAGTGTGGCTTTAGGAAAAGATGTTGCTGGAAATATGGCAATTGCAGATATAGCTAAAATGCCACATGCATTAATAGCAGGAGCAACAGGTTCAGGAAAAAGTGTATGTATAAATACTATAATAGCAAGTATAATTTATAAAGCAAAACCAAGTGAAGTAAAACTTGTAATGGTAGATCCTAAAGTAGTTGAGTTATCAGTATACAATGGAATACCACATTTACTAATACCAGTAGTAACAGACCCTAAAAAAGCAGCTGGAGCGTTAGCTTGGGCTGTACAAGAAATGGATAATAGATATAATGTGTTCGCACAAAAAGGTGTTAGAGATTTAAAAGGATATAACGCATTAGCAGAAAAAGAAGAATCTGGAAAATTACCACAAATAGTAATAATTATAGATGAGTTAGCAGATTTAATGATGGTGGCTGCAAAAGAAGTTGAAGATTCAATATGTAGACTTGCTCAAAAAGCTAGAGCTGCTGGAATGCATCTTATAATTGCAACACAACGTCCATCTGTAGATGTAATTACAGGAATAATAAAAGCAAATATACCTTCAAGAATAGCATTTGCAGTATCTTCACAAGTAGACTCAAGAACAATATTAGATCAAATAGGAGCAGAAAAATTATTAGGAAAAGGAGATATGTTATTTTATCCATCTGGAGCACCAAAGCCAACAAGAATTCAAGGAGCTTTTGTATCAGATGATGAGGTAGAAAAAATAGTATCATTTATAAAATCAAATGGAGAAGCAAAATATAGCGAAGATATATTAGAAAGCATAGAAAACAGTAATAAACCGGAAAAAGAGCCGACAGATAAAGGTGGAAAAGATACCGATGATAATACTGATGAACACTTAATGGAAGCAATAGAATTAGTAGTTGAAACTGGACAAGCATCAACTTCATTTATACAAAGAAGATTTAATGTTGGATATGCGAGAGCTGGAAGAATAATTGATCAAATGGAAGAAAGAGGAATAATATCAGGATATCAAGGAAGTAAACCTCGTCAAGTACTAATGACTAAGGAAAGATGGGCTGAGTTAAAGATGGGTACAAGCCCAAATGAAGGAACAGAAGAATAATTAACACTACCATAAAGTACAGACCTTAATGATGGTGTGAAAGGAGAAGATATGCTAGAAAAGTTTATAAAAAAAGATAAAAACGAAGAGCTAGAAGCAATTCTAGATGAAAAAAACGTAGAAGAACAAGCAAAAAATCTTCTCCAAGGAATATTATACAAAGTAGAAGTTTCCTATAAAGATTACAAAAGAGCAAAAGTTACAGATAGGACAGAAGGCGAATATGTAGAAGAAATATTAAGAAACATACAAAGAAAATGCAATAAAATAGAAACAATTAAATTAAGTGAAAAAGTAGATGATAATGATATACAAGCAGAATTAGAGAAAAATAAATTTTACATCAAAGATAATAATATAATAAGTTATCCTATTGAAAAAAAGTTATTATATGCAATAGAAAAAAATTCTAATAATAATAAAATTGTAAATTACAAATATGGGATACTAGCTAAATCATTGTCAAATTTAATAATGACTGGAAAAAATATTGATAGATTAGAAGTGTTTAGAGATTTTAATGGATGGTCTTGGACAACTATAAAAAGCGAATTGGAAAATATAAAAGCCAATTTAATATACCAAACAATAAGAATACTATTAGATGAAGAATTTCTTGATGGTTGGAATCAAGACACAGATGGAATAATTGATTATGTTCAAATTATGAAAGAAGAGCTAACAAATAGATATGGAGAAATACTTTCAGAACAAATTTTAGAAAAGATTGAACAAATATCAATTGTAAATGAAATTAAAGAAAATGAAATTTATAAAAATGAAGTTATAGACTTGCTAACAGAAGTTAATAAAAAAATAGAAAAATTTGAAAATACAAAAGAAAATATACAAGAAATAACAGAAAGTAAAAAGCAAGCATCAAAAGAAATTAAAGATATAGAAAAAATACTAAATCAAGAATCAAGAATAAAACAAGAGTATGAAAGAAGAAATTCAGGAGTAGATTTAAAACATAAAGTATTTAGTATAAGGGTATTGAAACAACAATTAAATGATAGAAAACAACAATTATTGAATGAAATAGAAGAAAGTAATTATCTTTTAAATCCATCAAATTATTTATATGAAAAAAATGAACTAATTAAACAAAAAGAAATGTTTGAAGTAGTAAATTACAAAGAAGAACAAATAGAAAATTTACTAATTGAATTTGAAAAATTATTTTTAGAATGTTTTTATTTACAAATTGATAAAGTAAAAGAGCAAGAGGATATTGTAAAATTAATATATAAATTTAGATATTTCATGCTATTACCATTTAATATGAAAAAAAGCATAAAGGATGTAAAAGAATTAAATGATTTAGTTATAAAAGCAGAAAAAAAGTTAGTCAAATTAGCAGTAGAAAAAAAAGTAATTGTAAATGTACCGTTTGAAATAATGCAGCATGTTTTTGAAACAAGAATCATAATATTAGAAGAACTATATTATAAAATAACTACAGAATTTGAAAAATTTTTTGTACAAATTTTTGATGAAAATATTTCGGAAGAAAAATTTGAAATAATGCCAAAAGAAAAAACTAAAATCAACAAAAAAATAAAAATATTTATTTAAAGGAGTTTAACTTATGAAAATAACATTTTTAGGTGCTACAAAAATGGTTACAGGTTCAAATTTCCTAGTAGAGGCAGCTGGAAAAAAATTTTTAGTAGATTGTGGAATGTACCAAGGAAAAGCTGAATTAGAATTAGAAAATTATAGACCATTTGAATTTAATCCAGCAGAGATAGATTTTATGTTATTAACACATGCACACATAGACCATTCTGGAAGAATCCCAAAGCTATACAATGATGGATATAAGAATCCAATATATGCACATAAGGCTACATGCGATTTATGTGGAATAATGTTACCAGATAGTGGACATATACAAGAAATGGAATCTGAGTGGAAAAATAAAAAAAGGGAAAGAAAAGGAGAAAAGACATATCCTGCACTATATACAGCAGAAGATGCAATAAATTGTTTAGATCTTTTTATACCTGTAAAATATGATGAAATAATACAAGTTGATGAGAATATTTATGTAAGATTTAATGATGCAGGACATATGTTAGGCTCTAGTATAATTGAAGTTTGGGCTAAAGAAAATGGAAAAGAAACAAAAGCAGTATTTACAGGAGACCTTGGAAATAATGATATACCATTA
>CAMEJH010000002.1 GCA_945919455.1 uncultured Clostridium sp.
TATGACATAATCAAATAATAATTTTACTATGACATTATCAAAAATTAATTACAAAATATACTTGAAAAACTTTAAAAATCAAAGTATAATATATAAGGTATATATGTGCCTGTAGTTTAGCTGGATAGAATGCAAGGCTACGAACTTTGAGATCGGGGGTTCGAATCCCTCCAGGCACACCAATCAGTAACTGGTAAAGAGTTTCTCTTTGCCAGTTTTATAATTGCATTTTATTCGAGTTTATGATACAATATATATGTTTTTCAGCAAATTTTATTTCTAAAAATAATTTTTTAGGAGGAGCTTTGAATTATGTCTAAATTTTTGTGCTATTATGTTGACCCTAAGACAGTAGAAGTACGTAATCCCTCTGATGACAATATAATTTGTACATTAAGGATTGTTCCTAACACTAACGGTGCTCCATACTATCAGGATTTGATGGCAGTCTCTCGGATTTTGAATGGCTTTACTGACCGTGCACTTATGAATCACATTTACAAAGACTGCCAGAGAGCATATATTTTCAAGGCAAGACATTTAAAAGACTCTAATTAATATCTATAGAGGGACTGTTTTTCAGTCCCTCTAATTTTATT
Source organism: uncultured Clostridium sp. (assembly GCA_945919455.1). Lineage (GTDB taxonomy): Bacteria > Bacillota > Clostridia > TANB77 > CAG-508 > CAG-269. The sequence continues at coordinate 600 of CAMEJH010000002.1, forward strand.
CCACTCATCGCATTCATTTCTAAAATTCTTTTATTTAATTTTTGTTTAAGAATTTCATCTCTACATATAATTTATCTGCAAATGCTTGTACAACATTTTTCAATAAGTATTGTTCTTCTGTCATTTTTTCTACATTTGGGAATTCTTTTCTTGTAAAGACATTTTTTATTGATATTTCTAAGTTAGCACAAAATCTATTATATGCTTTTTCTATTTCAAAAGATTTTATAGTTAATGATATTAGTTTACCTATATCACTTATACAATATACTTGCTTTAATATGCAAATTACTAATAAATATGCAATATGTGTTCTATTGTATTTTTTCTTTTCAGGAGCTGGCATTATTCCTTGTTTTACATAGTTATTTATCATGGTTTTTGTAATAATTTTATCTTCTTTGTTAACGCTATAACTTTCTAAATATCTCTCTAAATAATTTACTACTTGGTCTAAGTATAAATCAATATCTGGTAGTTCATTCCACCTAGGCATATGAAATTTAGAAAAGTTCTCTTGTTCATTTTCTTTTTCTTGCATTTCTTCCACTTCCTTTTTCATACACTATTTTAACAGAAAAATCCTAAAATAGCAAATTTCTTTGCTTTCTTAGGATTTTTAATCTATTAAATATTATTATTTATAATTATTTGTTTATGGCTTCCATCAAATTTTATTGCCATTAAAGCTAGATATCCTTCCATTGCATCATCTTGTATTGCATCTACTTTAGTTATTGCAATTACTTCTGTTAAATTAGGCATCTTTTTTGCAACAAATTTTTTATTTGTAATAGAATTGTAATCTAAATAATAAACATTACCCTCTCTTGTTAAAAATGCTATTTCTGATGGAGTAGTTTCTGCTTCTAGTGGTATTATTTTTATAGAAACAACTTCTTCATCAATTCCTGTTATTTTGTATGTATCAAATTTAGATTGCTCTGTATCTGCAATAGTAATTGTTTTTTGTCCATTTTTTATTTTTACATCCTTTTTTGTTCTAGATATTTAATGTTTAATTAATTAGTACCCTTTTTATTAGTCATTATTGTATTTTTCTTCTTTGCATTCTATAAGAAATCTTTGCAACAAAACTACTTGGAGCTATTTTTGCTCCAAACCTTGCAAGTTTTATCTTCCAACCAGGAACAATATAAAATTTTCCTTTAAGCATTTTGTCAACAGCATATTTTGCAACATATTCACTGCTTAAACCTTTTATTGCAAATTGTACATCTGCTACCTTGTTAAAATTTGTATTAACAGGACCTGGACATAAAATACTAATTTGGACATTTGATTTTTCTCTTCTTAGCTCTTCTCTTATTGCTTCAGAAAGTCTTACTACATATGATTTTGTAGAATAGTATGTTGCCATAAGTGGTCCTGGCATAAATCCGGCAATTGAAGCAACATTTAAAATCTTTCCTCTGTCTTTTTCTTTCATATCTTGTAGATATAATTTTGTTAAGATATGATATGCAACTATATTTGTATTAATCATTAATATCTCTTTTTCAATATTTGTCTTTGTAAAATATCCGCAATCTCCAAAACCAGCATTATTTACAAGTATATCAATGTTTTTATATTTTTTATGTAGATTTTTGCAATTTTCTGCCATAGATAAATCTGTACTCTCAATTTCTACATTTGTTTTTAGTTCTTCCTTTAGTTCATTCAATTTCTCTAAGTCTCTTGCGACTAGAACTAAGTCATATCCTTTTTTGCTTAAATTTCTTGCAATATCTCTTCCAATTCCAGAAGATGCTCCTGTTATTAAAGCTTTCATATTGATTCTCCTAAGTTTAAATTTCAAACATTTTTGTTAATTTTTCTCCTGTAGTATACCCTTTTTTATAAAAATCTTTTATTTCTGTATCTAAATATTGATTTTTGTAACATATTTCTAGTGTTACTGGTCCATCATAATTACATTCTTTTAATTTTGATACTACATTGTTCCAATCTATCGTCCCATCAAATGGCATTAAATGTTGATCTGCAGATTTGTCATTATCATGTAAATGTACTGCAAATATACGATTTTTAAATAATTCATAATTAAATTCATCATTAAAATGAGCATGGCAGTGTCCAGCATCATAGCAGATTCCTACATTGTCGTTCTTTATATTTTGAATTACATATTCTAAATATCCTTTTATTTTAGTATTTTCAAAAGCTACTTTTATTCCTAAGTTTTTTGCATAGTCTGCAATTTCTTGAATTCTTTTTAGTCCTTTTTCATTGTACATTGGAGCTTCTGTTTGTGAGGTTAAATGCATAATTACCATTGGTATTTCATTTTGTTTGCATTTATCTAAGTCTTTTTTATAATTTTCAACAAGTTGATCCCCACTCTTATCATTCAACCATATATTATTAATATTTTCATATCCTAAGTGAGCAAAAATAACATTAAGACCTTGTTTTTTTGCATAATCTACTTGCTCCTGTTGGTCATATTGCCAATCTCGATTATACCATTGGATAAAAACATTTTTAAAACCTGCTTCTTTTATTGTATCTATTGTTTCAATTGGTGTAACTTTTTTATTTTTATTATTAATTACTACCGCTATGTTCTTCATTTCTCATCCTCTCTTTTCTTGTCCTTAAAAAGTATATCACATTTTTAAACAATTTTCCACAATTTATTAATTTTATGTTGATTTTTGGCAAAAATAAAATAGGAACCTTTTTATTTTTATATGGTTCCTATTTTATCTATCTACTAAAATGTCAATTTAAATCTTTTATTAACTTCATTCCAATTTACTATATTCCAAAATGCATTTATATAATCTGGTCTTTTAGTTTTATATTGTAGGAAATATGAATGTTCCCACATATCTAAAACTAGTAATGGTTGACATCCCCATAAAGTTAAATTTTGATGTTTTTCACATTGTAAAATTTCTAATTTATTAAAATTAGGTACCCATACAAGTAAATTCCATCCAGATGCATCAACTACTTTACTACTTTCTGTGAATTGTTGTTTAAATTTATCATAACTTCCAAAGTCTTTATTAATTTGTTCCATTAACTTCATGTCAGGGCTTGTTGGTACAGCAGGTCCCATATTGTAAAAAAATAATTCATGTAAAATTACTCCTGATCCAAAAAAGCTTAAGTCTTTTTCTAAACATTTAATATTTTCAAAATTATTCATTTGTCTTGCTTTTTGCAATTTTTCTTCTGTTTTGTTTGTATTGTCAACATATCCTTTATATAAAATATTATAATGTATATCTAGAGTTTCTTTATTGTAATAAGGCTCTAATGCATCTAATGGATATGGTAATTCTTTTTTGACTATCATATTATACCTCCTCTTATTATTTTATTAAGATTCAGTATTTATATTCATTTTTCCTTTTAAAATTTAGTAGTAAATGTATTTATAAATATATCTACTATTGATTTTATTACTATATTCTCTTCGTATATACCCACAAAAAATTTTTTTACAAATGGTATTTGCCAAATTAAAATAAATATTAAAATTACTACAGCAATTGATATTATTAAGTTTCTATATTGTTTAAATGTATGTTTATATTTTATTTTGTAACCTCTGTTTTTCATATCTTGAACATATGCATCTTGATAAGCTTGATTTACTGCTCTATTTACTTGTTCCTGATATTGCATATTGTTATATGTTTGCTGTGTTTGTTCACCTGTTAGTCTTTGTATTTCTTGTTTTAATGCTGCATTTTCTTGTAAAACTTTTTTGTAATCATCTATTGATACTATATTGTTTTGTAATTGCTCATCATATGTGCTTTTTTTATAATCATCTGATAACACTGAATATGCTTCATTAATTAATTTCATTTTTTCTTCATATTCTTTTTGTATTTCATTGCTTTGTAAATCTGGATGATATTTTTTTGCTAGTGTTTTATATGCTTTTTCAATTATTTCATTTGATGCCTTTTTATCTACTTCCAGTATTTCGTAATAATTTTTTTCCATTCTATTCTCCTTTTTTATTATCTCTTATATTTCGGCTTCTATAATTTCACAGTTTTCCATTCCGTATTCATCCAAATTATTACTATCTGGTCTTCCGTACAAATATGCTTTTAAAACCTTTGCCACTCCCCCATGTGCAATAATTAATACTGTTTTGTCATTATATTTTTCTTTAATATCTTTTATACAATCTATAATTCTTTTTTCAAATTCCAGTAAAGTTTCTCCACCTTTTAAGTCTATATTTAAATTATAGTCCCATATTTTCTTTTCACATTCTAGTGTTATTGGATTTCCTTCTAGTTCTCCTAATTTTCTTTCCCTTAATCTCTCATCAATAATTATAGGTATATCCTCTCCTTCTATTATTATTTCTGCAGTTTCTTTAGCTCTGTTCATTGGAGAACGTATTACTATATCATATTTTATATTTTCTAATCTTCTCTTTGTTTCCTTGGCTTGCTCTATTCCAGTTTCATTAAGATTTCTTTCTGTTTGTCCACCTTGCATTTTTTTAGCTAGGTTCCAATCCGTTTGACCATGTCTTACATAATAAATTTTCATTTTTTCCTCCTCTCATTATTATCCATTTTGATTATACCATTTATACATTAAATTTCAATATTTTTTATTTCAAATTATTTACAATTTACTTTTTGAATGATATACTTTTCGTAAATTCATATGAGAAAAGGGAGGTGAAAAAAACAAATGAAAAAACTTTGCAAAATTTTATTTTTAACACTTATTGTTGCTTTAACAGTTTGTGTTCGCTCATATGCTACAGACACTGATACAACAGTAGAAGGTGGTTCTTCTACAGATATTCCAACAGTTTCTGAGTCTACTGAGGACAATACAGACCAAGATAGTGATGATGTAACAGATCCTAGCACAGATCCTGATGGTAGTGATGTAACAGATCCAACTACAGACCCTGATGGTGATGATGTAAAAGATCCAACTACAGACCCTGATGGCGGTGATGTAACAGATCCTAGTACAGATCCTGATGGTGGCGATATAAAAGATCCAACTACAGACCCTGACGGTGGTGATGTAAAAGATCCTAACACAGATCCTGATAATAGTAAAGATGATGATCCTACTGGAATGTATTCAGCTCAAGATGAAAAATCTAATATAAAAATTAGTGCTCCTGCAGGAGTTGTACCAAACGGAACTACTCTTAAAGTAGAAGTTATAATAAATGGAGATACTTTTGATGCTATAGTAAAAACTCTTGGAGATGTTAAATTTACTATTTTTGACATTTCTTTATTAAATAATAATTCTGCTGTTCAACCAACTAATGGAACAGTAAAAATTAGCATTCCTATTCCAGCAGGATATGATAAAACTAATCTAATAGCATATAGATTTGCGGCAGATGGAACTAAAGAAAAGGAATATACTGTAACAGTTGAAGGAGATTATGCTGTTATTGAAGTAGATCACTTTAGTGATTATGTTTTAGCAGAAAAAACATCTACAACAGATGTCAAAAAAGATTCTACGTTAGATAAAGAACCTAAAACAGGTATAAATAACCCAGTAACATTTGTTGTTAGTATTCTCATTGTTGCTTGTTTAGGATTAGCTATATGTATTAAAAAAATTAGTAAATAATGAATAAGGGAAGTTTTACTTCCCTTTAATATTAAGGAGTAGTATGAAACGATATAGAAAAAAATACTTAAATAAGAGAAGACAGCGAAAACATATGATTGTTGTAATGGCTGAGTATTTCATTTTAGTTATTTTAGTTTGTATTTTTTATCTTTGTTACACTGCATTTGAAGCAAAGAAAAATCAATCTTTATATAATGAAAATAAACCGAATTCTATAGTTTCAAAAAATAATTTTTCTACTGAAACTACAGAAAATAAATTTAAAGAATTGTATTTAGCAGCAAAGCAAGAAAACCAAGAAGTTATAGGTTGGCTTAGTGTTGACAATACTGATATTAGTTATCCTCTTTTACAAACTATGGATAACAGTTATTATCTTACTCATAATTATAAAAATGAAACTTCGCAATATGGTTCAATTTTCTTACATAAGAATTCTTCGCTGACTAATGAATTTTCAAATCTCGTAATTTATGGGCATAATATGAATGATGGTTCTCAAATGTTTAGTCCTTTATTAAATTATAAAGATGAAAATTTTTATAAGGAACACAAAACTGTAAGAATTACTACTGATAGTAAGGAATATATTTATACTATATTTTCTGTTTTTAAGTCAAAAGTTTATGATAATGATGATACTAATGTTTTTAGATACTATTCTTATATAGATCTGACTTCTAAAGATAAATTTACTGAATATATTTCTAATTGCAAAAAGTATCAATTGTATAACACAAATGTTTCTGCAGTTTATGGAAATCAAATTATTAGCTTAGTTACTTGCGAATATTCTCAAGAAAATGGAAGATTAGTAGTTGTTGGAAAAAAATTGAAAACATTATCATTAACAAATAATTAAAAAACAAAGTAAGTTTTATATTATTAAATAAACTTTACTTTGTTTTTTGTTTATATATTTTTTTCTTGTATAATATTGCCATCTACATCTTTTAAAATTATCGCATTGGAATCAAATATGATATAACTATGTTCTGTATTATTTTTAGGCAAAGATATTGAACCCGGATTTGCAAATATTATTCCATTTTTTTCTTCTATAAATCCTGTATGAAAATGTCCATAAAACATTATCTGCACTTCTTTATTAGGTATATTATTCATATTGTAAATATGTCCATGTGTAAAAAAGACATGTTTATTATTTATTTGTTCTTCAATATTTTGTTCTATTTTAAAGTCTGATATCATTTCATCTACTTCTGCATCACAGTTTCCTCTTACAGCTCTTATTTTATCTTTTAAATCATTAAGTATTCCTGCTACTTTCATTGGATCATATTGTTCTGTTAAACCGTTTCTAGGTCCATGATAGTATAAATCACCTAATAAAATTATTTGATCTGGTTTCTCTCTTTTATTTATTTCTTCTATTTTTTTAGCATAATAATTTGAACCATGTATGTCTGATATTATTAATAATTTCATATACTCCTCCTTGCAAACATCATAATCTAATTTTTTAAAGAACTTTTTTCAGATTCACTTTTTAGTAGTTCTAATGCTTTTTTATATTCTTCTTCTCCAAATTCTATTGTTTTTACAATTTCATCATTGTTTTTCATTTGTATAAATTCATCTATTGTTACCCATTTTGCCTCAGTTGATTCTCCATCTGTAAATTTTATGTCTTGTATATCTATGTCTTTTTTAAATAACCAAAATTCCTTAAAGTCTGGTGGAGTTTTGTCTCTTCTTATGTCTTTTAGGAAAATTGCTTCTTTTTCTAAAAGTTCTATTCCTAATTCTTCTTTAATTTCTCTTATTATTCCCTGTACACTTGTTTCTCCAGCTAGTACAGAACCTCCATTGCATTCCCATTTTAATGGATGAGTTTTTTTACTTCCCGCCCTTTTGCTTATTAATATTTTATTTTCTGAGTTTATTATTATTGCAGTTACAACTATGTGATATTCTCCTTTTTTAAACTTGTATTCCCCTCTTTGAGCTAATTTTCCTATTTTTTGTTTATTTATATCATATATGTCCCAAAGTTCTGCCATTTTTACCTCCTGTTTTTCTTGTTTTTCGTTATTGTTTTCCACAATTATATCACTTGTTGTGGATTTATCAATAATTTTTACAGCACTTACATCTATTTCATTTTGGCGATATGATGTTATTTTAAATTCAGATTTTTTATCAAATTTTATTATTAATGATTTTGTGTAGTTGTCTTTATTTGGTTTGTTATATTCTTTTATTGTCATACTTGCATTATATTTTCTTAATGTATCAAAAGTATTCATGAACCCCATACCTGTTCCGCCTTCTTCTGCATGTGTTGTACTAGGCTTATTTCCTAAATTTGATAATGTTTCTTTCTCAAATTCTATTCCTGAGTCATATATGTATAAACTGTAAATTTTGTCCATCTTTCCTAATTTTACTAGTATACTTTTGTTTACATTGTCTGAATGATTAATTGCTATTATTGCATTTTTTATATGGTCTGCTAATAGTATTTCTAAGTCTTCTTTATTTATTATGTTGTTTACCATATGATGTATGTTTCCTTTTATTTGTACATTGAAGTCTATGTTACTTTTATTACATTCTGATTGCATGTATTTTAACATATCGTCTATTTCTTCTACTTCTGTTTTAGTTAGTTCTACTGTTGCGGTTTTATTGTATAGTTCTTTTGATATATTATTTAATCTATCTTTTATATCTGTTGCTTCTGATATTTCACTTTTTAACATTAGTTCATTTATTTTGTATTCTAATGATCTTTGCTTATGTGCTAGTGTATGGCTTTTCTTGCTAAAACTTAAGTTTTCTTTCTCTAGTTGCTCTACTTCTTGTTTTTTCTTTTTTAGTTCTTCTTTTGTTTCGTTTAGATCTTGTATTAATAGTTTTTGTTTATAGTATAATTGTAGTGATTTTTGGATTGTGATGAACATGATAAATGCAAAAATTATTAATCCTACAGTTGTATTTCTTGCTAATTGTATATTGGCGTTAACAAATATTATAGCTAAAAATAATATAATTATACTAATATTAAGAATTAGCAACTCTATATAATCATTTTTCTCATAATTTTGTAAGAAAGATATGCCATATTTTAACTTTTTCATTTTTAGTATTCTTGTTAATATTATTATATGTACTAATGATATTAGTATGGAGTTTAATATATCGCTTTTAACATTTATAATCCTATTTATAATAAATATTACTATTGCAGCTATAAAAAATATTACATAGTTAAAAGCTAATGAAATTACAGTAATAATAATAGAATTTCCCCTTTTATTGTTAGAAGTAATAGTAGAAACACAACTTAAAATAAGACCTAAAGCTATTAATCCAATCCAAAAGTTCGTTTTACTCTTTATAAAAACTATTATTATTGGCATTATAAATAGAAGTATATATGCTATTATTTTCTTCATACTAAAAATTTCTTTATCATTTATTATTTTGATGAATGTAAAATAAGTACAATAAATAATAGTAAAAGTTTTTATTAAGTTTACTTGTATCATTGTATCATTAAAATTAATTATCATATAAACACATAAGCTACCTTTCTAATTTTTGATTTATTATATAACAAAATAAAAATATAAGCAATATAAGTTTTACCTTATATTGCTTTAAATTATACTATCCCATCCACTTTTGTAGCCAAAGTACTAATTCATCAAACCAATCCATACTCTCCACCACCTTTTTTCTTTTGTTCAGGTTATCCTGATACTAAAAAAATATCATTTATGCATGTTACTATAGGCGGTATAAGGTAATAGAAAATACTAGCAAAAAATAAAAAAATATAGTATTTTTATAAATAAAAAAAAAGCACTATAACGAATAAGTCACAGTGCTTCTAAATTGATTATAATATGGGAGTTATGAATACCCAATAAGATAAAACTAGTCAATGTTCATAAAATTTTATGAATTTTTCTTTTGTTAATTTTATCTTATTGTTATTATATAGTCCATCTTTTTTAATTATATAGTATATTATAATAGGAAAAAATAGAAAAACGTTAAAAAATCTAGTATTTTCATACTAGATCATTTTCTTTATTTTATCTTTATAATAATAAATAAATTCCATTGGTGTAGGTATTCCAGTTTCATAGTTTATTCTTGCTGTATAATGTGTTGTTAAATCTTCTATTGGTGACACTCTCCATGCATGTATTATTGCATTTTGAATACCATTAGTAATAGTATTACCAGACTTTTTATACAGTTTCGTTAAATGCTGAATAACATTTGTATTATTGTCTTCATTTTGAATTAAATATAAAATTGCATCATGTATATATTGCCTTCCTTTTAGTTTTGCAGTCACTCCAATCAAGTCTAACTCATTATAAATACAGTCCGATATTTTACTTTCATTATCTTCAATCGTTTCTTCTATAGAACTTGTGCTTTTGCAAGAAGCTACTTGTCTTAAATTAATAAAATTGTTTAGCACATGGTCGCAAGAATATTTAGGATGATCTTTATAAAGTATTAAATCTACTCCATTTCTATGAAGTATATCATATGTTCTCTTTGAATTTACATGCGTTGTTACTATTACTATCGGTTCATATTTTAAATTTAGTTTTTTCATGTTTGATAAAAATTCTAATGAATCTGTGTTGCCACTTGTGCTATTGTTTAATTCCAAATCTAATATAATTCCTTCTGGGTTTTTAGTTTTTACATATTTTAGACCATCAATATCTGAATCTGTTATTGCAACTATTTCTATATCATTTCTCTTTTTAGCGCAATTTATAAAATTATTACAATCATTAATATCATCCTCTATAATTAAAATTTTCATAGGCTTGGAATCCATATTTCTCCTCCTTTTGGCTCTTATCGCTCATAATATACCATAAATCATCATATAATACCACATTAATGTAGAATATTTTTCTATACGTGCACTATAATTATACTTTAAAATTAATTAAAAATAGTTAGGAGCATTGTACTATGAAAAAAAAATTTAATAATGATTCAGAAAAAGCAGATAAAATTGCTAGAGGCAAGAGAGTTAAAGAAATTAGAGAAAATGAATTAAAAATGAATAAAACTCAGCTTGGGAAAGAAATTGGAGTTTCAAGTCAGTTTTTAGGTTTGGTCGAAGAAGGTAAAGGTAATTTAGTATATAGTAGTATAAAAAAATTAAGAGATTTAAGTGGACATTCAGCAGATTATATTCTGTTTGGTCTTGATGATAGTGTTATTAAAGAAACCAAAAAGTATTTAGATAATTTTTCTGATAATGATATAATTAGTGCTTTAGAAATTATTAAAGAATTATGCTTTATTATTCGTAAAAATCAGTAATTTACTTCTATTTTTATAATTACTTAAAAAATGAATCATCATTATTATATAACATTTAATAATGGTGATTCATTTAATAATTTTTACTATTCATTTACACATTTTTCTGAACATATAATTTCTTCCATTTTTGAATATACAGTATTATAAATTTCTTCTTCTGGTACTATATCTATTAGTCTAACACTTCCATATAGTGATATATGTTTTGCAATTTCTTTATATATCGAACTTTTTACTTGATCTTCGTATTTTTCACAAATTGCTTTTTCTGCTTTTAAAGCACCTAAAACAATATGTTTTTCACTTGAATTAGAACGCCAAGTTAACTCTCTAAATCGTATTGGATTTTCAATAACAAATTTTGTTAATTCATATTTGTCTTCTAATCTTTCATCTACAGAAAGTTCTACTCTAAAAAAGCATCTTGCCATTACATTGAAAAAAATTCCTCTTCTTTTTCCTTGATTGAATAGCCAGTGGTCTCCAAATGTAGAATCTGATTTTATAGGCATTGCTTGTAAAGCTGCTTTATATCCAATTGTGAAATTAAACCAAGCCCAAAATCTTTCATCTGTTAATATATATCTAGGTAAATCTTTTAATGCTTCATATATAATAATTGAATTTTGGTAATCAACTTCTGAATAATCTCCACTTTCACTTGTTAATAATTGGATTTCTGGAATTTTATACTTTTTTTCTTCATATATTTTTCCACTATAAATTTCTTTTATCCAGTCTGAAGTTTCTGCTTTTTCTTTTATTTTTTCTGTTGCAAATTTTGAATTTTTTCTTAGAGTTTCTATTGCTTCATCTGTCATAAAACAAATATTAATCTTGTTCATCTTCATTACCTCCAATCATTATGTTTCCAAATGTTATTTTCATTAAGTCTTCAATTGCATTAACTGTACCATTGTTTAGTAATTCTTGTGCAAGTTCTGCAGAATCTATTTCATAGAACTTGTCTTCTGTAAGTTCATATCCGTATTTTTTCTGAAATCCATTTTTTACTGATCTAAACCATCTATAATTTAGTTCTATTTCATCAAAATCATATTGCTCATTTTTTATTTTTTCCAGTGCTTCTATAAGTATTGGAATCGCTAGCATAGAGAAGAATATATTTTGATAGTTATTATTCTTTTTCATGTTATCATACATGTTAAATTGTTTTTCAGGTAAATATGCTATAATTTTGTCCCCAATTTCAACTCTCATATTCTTTTTGTCTGTTTCAGTATCTTTTATAATTAAAAATATTGAAGATACTTTTTTATCTGATGTTTCATCATAATCTATTACTATTGTGCTTCCATTATCTATAGCTATAATATCATATTTTTCAATATAAAAATTATAATCTTCGTAATCTTCTAAGAAGTCATTGTTTCTATAATTTTCGATATCTTGTGTTGCATATATAAAACTTGATATTACTACTCTATCACTTAAATCTGATATTAATATTTTAATATCTTCTGGTTCTAAACCAATATTATATGTTTTTCTAAATACTGATTTTGAACATTCTACAATTACACAGGCCTTTGCTTTTCCTTCTTTTATTAAGTTGATTATAGCTTCATTATTTATTTCAATATGAGCATCTTTTAAAACCAAATATTCATCTTCTTGTACCTGTTCATATTCAAGTGAATATGTTGTGTCTTTATAACAACTATCTAATCTTGAATTGTTGATTGTTGGATATGGAAATAATTTATTCTTTATTTGCATACATCTTCACCTCACATGCATATAATTCTTTTAAATCTGTTATAACCTCTATTTTAGTTCTTCCGTTATGTAATGGAATTTTAACTGCTTTTCCATTTTTTATTTCTGCTTTTGTTCCATTAACTACACAATCTATAATGTTTATATTATATTTTGTGTTAGAATCGTCTAAATAATACATTTCTAGTTCACAATTTTTTTCTTCATATAATGAGTTAAATGAAATTACATATTTTCCACTTTTTTTGTCTACTACAAATAGTCTGTATTGCATTCCTTTTAATGGCACTATTCTTAATATTTCTTGGTCTCCCTCTTCATTAACTCCCTCTTCTGTGTCTGTGTCATGAGGGCCTCCTCCATGTCCATAATTTGTTCCATGTGGTACTGGTGAACCTTCTCCTGGTTCATGTGAGCCAATATCTGGCTGTAATGCATTACCATTTTCATCTTCTTCTATTCCTATTTTGCTTTTTGCTTTATTTTTTATTGATTTTGAAATTGTTGGTCTTTCACCTACTATGACTTGGGTTTCTTCCCCTTCATCCATTCCATTATTTTCATCTACTTCTGGTAAATAATCACTTGCTCCTTCTATATCTAATTGCTCATTTTGGCTTGATGATAATACCTCATATATAAATTTTTGTATTTCTGTTTTTAATTGTTGAATCATGTTTGAAACTTCTTTTCTAAGCCCAATATCTTCTATTCTTTTTAATTCCCAGTCTGTGTGTTGTGGATTTTCTATGTCACGTAATGTCTTGTTTAAATCGTCGTCTTGTATTATGCATATTGCAGAACATGGAATAGTTGATATGTTTTTAAATGATTTTATTTTCATATATGGATATCTGACCATTACACATTCATTTGTAGCAAGATATGATTCTTCTTTGTTGAATCCTTTTACATATATTTTTGCTTTTCCATATGTGTCTATTTCTATTTCTTTTGTTTGTACTCCTTCCGCTTCGGTTAATAATAAATATTGTGATTTTATATGTCTTTTTGCATTATTTAATATTAGTTCTTCACTGTTTACAATTCTCCTTAGAGTTTCTTTATTTATTACTATTGTATCAACTTTTACTTCTAAGTCTCCAAAGATTATAGCAGCCATAAAGCTATCAAGTATTTTTGTGATTATTTCTTGTTTCCATGTTGGTTGTTCGTTAAATCCTAATATGTATATATCAGTTCCTGGTGTAGTTCTTGTAAAGTTTTTGTCAAGTTTTAATTGTTCCAACATAGGAGAGTTCTTTTCGTCACTTCCATAATATCCTATTCCTTGTGTTAGCTCGTCTGTTCCTGGCATTGTTGTTGAGCATAATTTTGATATTCCTATATATCCTACTTCGTTTTCAATGGTCTGTGTAGAATAAAATACAGTATTAAAACCGCTTGCAACAAATGATGCAAATTTTCCTATACCTTTTGAACCACCACTTGTTCCTGTTTTATCTGTTATTCCACTTCCTTTTGTTAAAAGGTAAAATGCTGTTTGCCCTCTACTTGATACTCCTGTTAGTCCTTTTGTATTAAAGTCACTTATTCTTAAACATTTAATTTGTTCTCTTTTTATTGATGCAAGCATTTTTTCTAATTGTTCTGCATCTTTTATCTTGTTGTTGGCTTTTCGGTATTCTTTGCATGATGCAATTTCTTCTTCTAGCCTTTTTTCGCCTGGAATGTCTTCTTTATTGATTTCAAATAATTGAAATTCTATTTTTACTTTGTCTTCTCCTTCTGCCTTTGCATCTATCGAGTTTTGACATGATTCTCTTGCTAAAGAAGCTATTGGGTCTTTTTTAAATGTTTCCATATCTGATGTATCTAATCCAAATTCTGTTGTATAGTTGTTACCTTTAAATCTCCATTTAATTTCTTCGTTCATTGTTTATATCCTCCTTATTATAAACTCCGTTTTATTGTATGAATTAACTGTGTTTTCTACTTGAAATTTTTCATCTAAAAAGCTTCTTATTATCCCTATTAAAAGATATTTATTCCATGGTGTTTCTAATTTTGGTAGCATTGCATAACCATTAAAATTTTCTGTGCTTATACATTTATAGTTATCTAAAATTAAGTCTATTAATTTTTCTATTCTTTGTATTTGTTCATTAGTTATTTTGAATTTGTCTTTTCTAATCATAGTATCAATATTTATTTGAACATAGTCATCACTCATATCTTCCATAAATGTTAAATAACTATACAATCCTCCAATATTCATCCTTTGTATATAATTTTGTATTTTTTCATGATTGAACATTTCCAAGCTTTGTGCATATTCTTTTATGAGCATATCTGTTGTTTTAGTTATTTTTTCTTTGCTAATAAATGGTCTACTATAAAAGTAATCTTTATATAAGTAATTTATTATAGAAAATAGTTCAAAATGTCCTCGTTTTAAATGTAACTTGTCAAATAGTTCTTGGTTTGATATTCTTAATTTTGCATAAATTTTTCTTGATGATAATATTTTTGTATCAAATTGTATAAACATATTTTCTATATATTTTTTTAGTTCTTCTATTGTTTCTTTTTCAATTTTTAGTTTGTCAAAATAGATGTAGCACTTAGAATCTATTCGTATAAGTCCATTTTCTTTCTCACTGTATATGTAATTACTATATGTGTAATCATTTAATCCTGGAATTTTTTCTTTTATATCTTCAATAGAAAATTCGCTTTCAAAGCTTTTGAAAGTATCTATTATCATATCTCTTGGAGTATAGTCCATTTCAGATATAGTTATATAGTCACGCTTTGTTGAAAATTCTTTTGGTAATTTGTCATCAATACATCCTTTTAAATAAAAGTAGTTGTCTATTCCATATTCTTCTAATTTTATTTTAAATTTATCAAATATTGTTCTATAATATATGGTAGGTTGGTTCTCTACAATGAATTCTAATATTTCATTCAATAGATCTTCTGGTATTGACACACTATATTCTTTGACTATGTAAAGTCCTTTATCTTTTGTTATTAATTCTGCCCTTTCTATCATTCCTTGTATAGAACGCATAGATGGTATTTCTTCTAATTTTCCATATTGTTCTTCTACTTTTTGCATAAGAAGCTTATAGTCTTCTTCACTTCCTATACGGAATCCATTTTTAAATGTTTCTTTTATTTGGTATAAGTAAAGTTCGCTAAGATTCATTCCTTTCTTTATATATAAGTTTCCTTTATTTTTTCTATATTCTTTTTCTAATAATGTTTTTTGTATTTGGTTTAGTCGTTTTAAATCTTTTTCACTGATAAAATTTTCCATTGGTCTTAAGTTTTCTTTAGATATTTCTTCTATTGAAGTGTTTTTTTGATTATAAATAATTTTAAATTCATTATCATAAGTAATATCAAGCTCTTTTAACTCTAATATCAAAAGTAAATATTGAAGCAATTCTTTATTATTTATTGATTTTGAGAATTCTTCTTCATTTACATATAATTCATCTTCTTTTATCAGATTTTTATATAAACAATATGACAATATTTTAAAATTCTCTTTATATGATAGTATTTTATTTATTGCATTTTTTTCTAACTGCTTTGTTCTTTGTCTTGTAATGCCTATTAAATTTCCCGTTTCTTCTAATGATAATCGTTTTTGTTCTTCATTATGATTATATCTTTTTTCTATTACAATTTTTTCATTTGGTTTTAATTTTTTTGAAATACCTGAAATAATTTCTTCTTCTAACTGCTGATGTTTTATTCCTGTTTCTTTTAAAATTTTTTCAATTTCTTTTAGGTCATTTGAAAATATACATATTATTGAGTTTATAGAAACTTGTTTTAAGTCTTTTATTATATTTATGTTGTTTGAAAATAATATTTTTAATTGTAATTCATTATTTATTATTTCGGCTATTTCAAGCTTATCAAAAAATTCATCTATATCTTTGATTTTAAAGTATATATCCCTGTATATTTTTCTGGAATCTTTTACTATTGTATAATAATTAAAATAACAAATTTCTTTATTTTGATAATTGTTATTTAGCATGTCTAGAAGTGTTACATATTTTAGAGTTTCTTCTATATCACAATCTGTTTTTCTGATATTTTCATTTATAAAATGATATAATTCTCCTTCTGTTAGTGTTTTATATTCATTTAACTTATTTTTAAATTTTTCTACTTTTTCGACACCTATTGCCTGATCTGCTAATAATTGAAATCCTTTTTTTTCTATATAGTTAAATTTATTCGCACAAAATGTATTTATTGCATTTGGCTTGATTAATTCTTTTCCATAAAAATTCCATAATGCTTTTAATACATCTTCTTTTGAGAAATAATCCATTTTCCATAATTTACTTGCAATTAAATATTGAACGAATTCTTCTTCATATATTGTTTCGTTTTTTGTTTTGTTATTAACTAGTTTTTCAATTACCTTTTTTTCATAAAATACATTACTTATCATAATTCAAATCTCTTCTTTTCTTTTTTATTATCTTTTCTAAATTCTTCTCTTTGCTTGTCTAATTCCTCTTGAATTGCATTGAATATTGAATCTATTTGATCTTCTGTGTACTCATAAAAAGAAGAATTGGATAAATTATGTAGTTTTGAGATCAATTCTATTATTTTATTTGTTCGATTTTCTGCAATTCTTTTAAAATTTTCTTTTTTAGTATCCATTTTTATCTCCTTTTCCATGTATATTTTAACACATTCGGAAATATTTGTCAAATATTTTATAATTATTTGGTAATATTTTATAATTATTTTGTATTTTATAATGCTTTATTAACACAAAATATATTTTTTCATTGAATAAAAACCAATGCTAACATGTAAAAATACAGTTGCACTGGTTTTATATTTACTAACTATTCCTTTATATTAACCTTTTCCAATTTTCTTCTTTAAATCCAACAAAAATACCTTTATTTGATATTAATAATGGTCTTTTTATAAGCATCCCATCACTTGCTAATAATTTTATCTTTTCTTTGTCGCTCATAGTTGTCAATTTTTCTTTTAAGTTTAACTCTTTATATTTTACTCCACTTGTATTAAACCACTTTTTTATGTTTTGTTCACTACAATTTATCCATTCTTCCAATTCTTTAACTGTTGGTATTTCTTCAACTATGTTTCTATCTATAAATTCAATATTGTTTTCTTCTAACCACTTTTTTGCTTTTTTACAAGTAGAACATTTTGGATATTCTATAAAAATATTTTTCATTAAGTTCCCTCCTTTTTATTCTGTTACTAAACTAATTATCCAATAAATCCATGATTTTATTGTTGATGCTCTTCTATAATATGTAATATCACTGGTAATATTATATAATTTACATTCTCTCATATAATTTACAATTTCATCATCAGAAGGCATTTCTGATTTTTCAAAATATTTTTTTATTGTCATATGAAAAACTTTATGTGATAATATTAATTTTACAAATTCTATTTGCCTTGATTTATAATTTAATTTTAATATTTGTTTTCCTAAATTAGTGATTTCGAATTTTTTTATTTTAGTTCCTGACTTTTTAATTAATCCTAAATATATAGCTGCATCTGTATAATAATTAGTTTGCCTAGATACAAATTCATAATTATTCGTTATTTCTTGTTTTTCTTTTTCAGAGTTTTGAAGCATTTCGCATAAGTTTATAACTCTTTCGAAATTGTTTGCTTGTGGAAATGAAACTGTTGGTTCTTGATCAAAATTTTTTATATTGTCTATTAAATTTTGTATTGTTCCTAAATCAATATTTGTATCTTCAATACTATATTTTTTACATTTAACTAATTCGATAGAACTATATTCATTCTCTTTATTAAATTTATATTCAAATATTGTAAATATTCCATTAGAATATACTATATATATTGGTCGCACTAATTTTGTAACTTTTGACTTCCATAATCTATATGGATAATATAATTGTCTTACTAAAAAATCTTCTGCTACTACATTTTTAGCTTCAATTAAAGCTAAACTATTAGTTCCCTCATATCCACCATCTATTTCTATTCTTGAATTTTCAACATTAATACTCATTTTTTTATTACTATTTATTTGGGCTATTTCAAAATTAAACACTCCCGAACCCATCTTTCCACTTACTGTTGGTACTAATTCCTCTTCTCCCAAAAAGTCCTCAAGTATTTTTGTAATATATGCACAATTTAATGCCAAAGTTTCACTAGTTATATTATTATAATCTAAACTTTCTATATATGGAAGAAACTCAACTTTTTGTACTTCTTTTGGCATTCTTTCAAATTTTTTATAAGCATCAAATTTTGCTACCATATAACTATTACTTGATATTGGTAAAATTGATAACTCATTCTTTTTTAATATTTCAGGAATACTTTCACTATTATCAAATTTAGTCATTAGTCTAGCTTCTCTAAATTCATTTATTTCTTTAGAAGAGATTTTAAAATATCCTTTATTTTTAATTTCTTCTAAAATGTTATATTTTTCAAAGATTTTTTCCCATGCTTCTTTATTAGTTGAACATCTAGACATTATTTTTTACTAACACCTCTCTTACTTCACCTCTTGAATTACCATTACTGTTTATTGCTCTTTTGGCTTTAACTGAAATAATTTTATATTTTTCTGTATTTGCATATAATTTTCTAATAAACTCGCAATCAGAATTTGAAAGTAAAATATGAACACCTTTATCAGTCAATCTATCACACAAACTTTTTAATCTTATCTGTTCTTCTTCTCCAAATCCGCTTTCATTATACCCAGTAAAATTTGAAGTTTTAGAAATTGGAGCATAAGGAGGATCAAAATAAACAACAGCTCCCTTTTTTATTCCTTTAACAGCACTTTCAAAATCTCCACTTAAAAAAGTTATATCAACATCATTAAAATATTTACTTACAGCTCTCAAACCAGCTTCGTTAATTATATTTGGGTTTTTATATCTACCAAAAGGCGAATTGAATTCGCCTACACTATTTACTCTATATAATCCATTATAACAAGTTTTATTAAGGTACAATATTCTTGCAGCTTTTTGAACTCCAGTTAAATTATTATATTTTTGTGGTATTCTGTCCAATTCTCTGATATTGTAAAAATTTTCTGATGTATTCGAATATTTTTCTTTCTTTAGCTCAGATATTAAATCCTCTACATTATCTTTTATAACTTTATAAACATCTATTAGCTCATGATTAACATCATTTATTATAGCTTTTTGTGGTTGAATATCAAATAATACTGCCCCTCCTCCAACAAAAGGTTCATAATACATAGTATTTTTAGTTATTTTGGGCATATATTTTTTTATTTCTGGTAGTAATTGCCTTTTTCCCCCTACCCATTTTAAAACAGGCATAACCAATTTATTTTTTTTCATATATATCTCCTCTTTTGAACTTTATATATTTATATCATATTTTTTTGTTTTTTTCAAGAACTTTTGTTTTGTTGTAAATTTTTTTATAATTTGATCCATCTTTCTTTTCTAATCTATTGCTGATTATATCACGCTTTTTATTATTAGTCTATAAGACTAGACTGTATTTCTTATTATCTCACTTTCAAAATATTTTTCTTGAAAATTAGTTAATTCTCTTATTTCACTATCTGTATATTCTTTTCCTTTAGGCACAATAATAAGTTTATCATCATCATCATTTGTTCTATTTATTACTGCTATACATTCTCCTTCAAACGTTTTTAGTGGTTCATCTATTCCTAAAATATAACAGTCTATTTCTTCTCCATCTTGGCTTTTAGTGTTAGGTATATATCCATAATTTACAGGATATATAAATCCATATTTAGGATGTTTACTGTTTAATGGTCTATCTATTTCTGCTTTAACTGTTTTTCCTATAAATTGATATGATTCCCTTTGTTTTATTTCTAGTGCTTTGTTATATTCTTCTATTCCAAAATCAACTGTTGGTACAATTTCTTTTTTATTATACATATTTATAAATTCTTCTATTGTTACCCACTTGCAATCTATAGATTCACCATCTGGAAATGTGATTTCTTTTTCATTTATATCTTTTCTAAATAACCATAAATCTTTAAAATCTGCTGGTGGTCTGTCATCCCTTATTTCTTTCAAAAAAATTGCATCTTTTTTGGTAAATTGTATTCCTAGTTCTTCTTTTAGTTCTCTTATAATTCCCTCTAGACTTGTCTCTCCCGCTAAGATTGAACCTCCATTACATTCCCACATTAATCCAAATCTTTTATGAGCTGCTCTTTTTGTTATTAAAATTTCTTTATTTGAGTTCATTATTATTCCAGTTACAACTAGGTGATATTCTCCTTTTTTTAGCTGATATGCATCTCTTTGAGCAATTCTTCCTGTTTTCTTTTTGTTTATATCATATATATCCCATAATTCGCTCATATAGTGCCTCCTTTAAAATTTATTTCATGTCATCATTTATTTTATGTACTGGAAAAACCATTTCTTTAAGAATTTCTTTGATAACCTGTGGTTTTAATGGATATTCTTCTATTTTGTCTAAATCTAACCATTCATATTGTAAATGTTCTTTTCCTTCCACATTTTTTATTGTGTCTGTTATTTTTTTGTCTTCTTCTCTTTTGAATTCTGCTTTGTGTACAAACATAATTTCATGGTATTTTCTGCCTTTCATTTCAAAAAAGTTTTCTATTGTAGAAATATATCCTGTTATTTCTATTTCTTTTCCCGTTTCTTCTATGACTTCTCTTTTTACTGTTTCTTCGGAATTCTCACCTATTTCAACTCTTCCTCCTAATAGTGCATAATGATCTGAATTAGCATTTTTATGTACTAGTACTTTGTTATTGTGCATAATTATTACACCTGCCCTTATATTTAGTTTGTAATCTTCAACATCAATTGTAATATCCATTCTATTTATTCTCCTTTCTTATTTTCCACAATTATATCACTGTTTGTGAATTAATTGTAAATATATTTATCTTAATTATATCTCAAAATCCCACAAACTTAGTTTTCCTTTTGCTTCTATTGGATCATCAAAAACTTCTACATTTTCTAATTGCCAGCCATAGTTTTCTCTAAAGGAACTCTCTGTATATATATCTTTATTTTCTTTTAATAATATTTCTTTAAATTCTGGTGACATTTTTATACAATCTACTAATGTTACTTTTCCTAATATTTTTCCTGTTGGCATATTTTTTGGAATATATTTTGCTAATCTTTTTGTTGCTTCTTTGTCTATTTCTTTTCCTGCATGTATTAGCAAATCTCCTCTATATTTAGTTTGCCAACTTCTAAATTCGAATCTCTTGTCTTGCTGCATTATTAGTGTTGCCCATGGTTGCTTTATTGTTAGTGTTTTCATAAGATTTCCTTTCTTTAATTTACATTATTCTTTACCATTTTTTTATTTTTTTCTCACACTATTCTTATAAAATGTATTTATAAATTTTAAGGAAGTATATAATCATCAAAATTCTTTTTGAATCTTTTTTAGAACATCTCTCTATTATACAGCGTCTCTGCAAAGTCTTTATACCCTTCTAATTCATCATTTATAAAATCTATATCTAGCTCTTCTCTTCCTTCATCATTTGGATAGTACTCTTCATATCCCCATATTCCTCCACAATCTTCTGGATATGCTCCTGATTTAGCTTTTATACAAATTGGATTTTCAAGTTTTTCATTTACTTCTTTTTCTAGTACAATGTCATGTATCCAATCATCGCCAAAATCATATACAAATTTAATTCTTTTATATTTTTTTAAATATTTATCAATTTTTTCTTTTCCAGAGTCTAGTGTTTTTCCTCTTACATTTTCTATATCATATTCATCTTCTGCAGGTACTCCTATAAACTGTCCCCTTTTATGCAATGTTCCACCTACTTCAAATTCATATAAATGATATCCGCACCATTCAAATGCTATTTCTATTATTGCAGCTAAATCATTAAATGTGATATTAGCAGGTATCTTTAATCTTCTCCATGTTGGTGGATGTGATTCCCTTATCATTATTTTTATTTCATAATGCTTATTCATATAAATTTTTCCTCCATATTTTATTTAAATAATTCTATATATCCTAATTTAATAAAATGATTTATTTCTTGATAGCATCCTACTTCTTTACTTGGCATTTTATATATATAAATTTTTTGATTAGTTTTATTTTGAATTTTCTTTGCAACTAAATAGCTCATTTCTGCAAAAGCTTCATATCCAATATATCCTTCAATTCCGTTTTTATCAAAATTTAGAAGTAATAAATCGTCTGTTTTATTTAAATTTTCATAAAATAATTCATATGCATATTTATATTCCATTTCTATAGTATCATTTATTTTCTTAGGATAATCAATTACTTCATATTCTCTTTTTTCTAATGCTTCTTTTATTTTTTGTACTTCTTTATAAAATTTTGCTGAACCAGCAATTACTATTTTTCTCATAATAAAATACCTATATCCTCTTTCTTCTTTTCCACAATTATATCACTATCTGTTACTAATTTAAATATATATTTCGTTAAAATTTGTCTAATCACGCCTGTTCTCGCTCTAGATTTGACCAAAGTGTGATAATTTTGCCTAAAAGTGCAAGAAATAAGCTCTTGCTAGAATCTGGCAATTTATTAATATTTCTACCGTTATAATGGTAAGTTTTAAACTTACGACCTTTGGGTTATGAGAATTTGATTGTGATTTTTGAGAAATTTTGTTAACTTGAGTTTTTATTAGTTTTAATAGGGTTAGAGCAAATTGGTAAGATTATGAAATCGGTTAAAATATGTACTTTTTTGCAATGATTGTCCCCAATTTGTCCCCAAAAATTTTTAATAAAAATGGAGGTTTTAACAATGAAAATTTGTGATATTTTAAATAATAATGAAAGTGAAAATTTATTAAAGGAATGGTTAGAATTTAGAGAGGAGGAATTATCTCGTATGGATGAAAATGATCAAAAGCATTTAATTAATTTTGATGATTATTCTGAAAAGATTTTAAATAATGTTTCTAGTGAGAATTACAACTATGTTTCTAAAAAATTAGATTTAATCTATGAGGATTTTATGGAGTATTGTGCTTATTGGAATGATAAGTATTATATGAGTGGATTTAGTGATGCTATTAAGTTGATTGTTAGTGGGTTGAAATTATAATTTAGTATAATAAAAAATGTGAACTTTGACTTTCTTAATCAAATGTCATTTTTCACACTTTTATTATAATATTGTATTTAATAATTATCTTCCACCATTAATTAAGACTTTTAAATTATTCCATGTCCAATTGTATATTTTATCCGATGTTTTAGCAGCTTTTGGTTTTTTACAGATTTCGTTTGCTCTTCCATTTAAAAGAAAATATGGAATCCCCTCTTCTTGTGCTATTGATATTTCTGCAGAAACCCCTGTTGCCTCATCTGTATATTTACCACATATTACAGCTACAACATCACAGCCTTTTATTCTAGTTCTAGCTTTAGCTTTCCAATCATTGTCAATTGTTTCTTTTATCGACATATCAGTTATCTCGAAAGGAGAATCTTCATTTCTCGCTTGTCCTACTAATAATGTTTTTAAATCAGAGTCATTGTCATAATCAAAGCTTATAAATGTTCTTTTTTTAGACATATTATATCACCTCCATTTCTATATTTGTTTTTTATCTACAAGTCTCCAGTAATGATATCCTAGAGCAGTCAGTTTGCATGACTTAGAATTCATAGCGGCAAAATACATATGATCTTCATCTACTGGTACTACTAGTCCTACGCTAGCCAACTTTTGAAGTTCTTTAAATATTGCAACATTTTTTTCATCCGCATATGGTTCAATAACCTTATGTTCTATATCAATAGCATTAGTGTACTCGAATGATGGGTCTAACTTGAACTCTTCTTGTGGAGTTTTAAAATATTTTGTTAGATTTCTAATAATACTAATTGGTACTTGTGGTTCTATTTCTCTAATTGAATTAAATTCTTTAACATTTGTTTTAAATATTGGTCTTTGATCCCATTCTCCTAATGCTTGGTCAATATATGCATATATACTACTTGGCGTTATCTTTCCATTAATATTAGCAGCACCGCCTTTTAAACCTTCCAATAATAAATTTGTAAATACACCATGTCCATTTATTTCTTTTGATGTTTCATAATCAAGGCTAGATGTAAGAATAGAAACTCCTTCAGATATTGTACATTCATATCCTGATTCTATACTTGGTTTGCCAATTGCTCCCGAATAACAACAATCAAGTATAATTATTTTGTTTCTAATTTTGGATGAATTTGCTATTTTCAGTATATCATCCATTGAAATTCCCCAATCATTTTCTGTAAAATCTGGTGTAACTATATAGCCACCTAGTTCATTTATGTATCCGTGTCCAGAGAAATAAAATAGTGCTGTATCAGTAGTTCCTTCAAATAGTTTTTTTATTAAACCTAATAACTCACCTTTTTTTTGAACATTTAATGCTGTTTTTACGTCAAAATTAGGAGAACCATCTCCATTAGTATCTATAATAGATGCCAATGCTGTTGCATCATTTATACAACAATTTAATTGGTTGTTTGGATAGTTATTTATCCCTACAATTAGTGCTTTACTCATTTATCATACCTCCTCTTACTATAAATGAACGATTATCTCTCGATATCCTCATTTTTCTTTGTTTTTTATTTTTATTATTTTTATAATAATAATCTAGTATTTGTTTTTATTTAATATTCTTTTAACTCACCACCACTTAGCCAATCCTTTAATGAAGTATATTTATTATTTACCTGTCCATCATTTACCCAAAAATCATATTTACCACTTTTTTTATCTTTTGCATAATCAATATACGGATATATTCCTAAATATTCTAGCCCTTTATACTCATTGCTTCCATTATTTAAAATTGGTAATATTGCAGCTCTATTCTTTTTTCCATCTGCATATCCTAATTCCCAAGGGCACCACTTTGAATTAACAATATTTCCTGTAGCAATATAAGATAATCCTAAGCAATTATTTATTCGCTCTCTCAAAATTCTTGCTGTCTCTGATGATACATTTTCCCTGTCTTGCAATGAGCTTTCTTTCCAATCTATATAAACTTCATATCCTGCTTCTTCGAATTTTTCATATAATACTTCCACTAATTCTTTATCCATAAAACTATGCGAAATAAATAAATCATAATTTTTATTAACTATAAATTTTCTATTTTCTAGCAATAAAGAAAAATTATTAAAATTATTTTTTTTCTTTAATTCATTTTCTAAAAAGCTTTTAGTTAAAATCATATTTTCACCTCCAAATTATTCATATATAACTGCTTATTTATTATATCAACTTAAATCTATTTTTTACATACTTAAAATGCGACAAAATAGTTATTTTTTAACTATTTTGTCGCATTTTGTGTCATTTTATAATTTTCATAAAATTCATCCACATTATTTTTCTTTAAACATTCTCGAAGTGATTCTATAATTCTAACTTTCTCTTCTAGAGTAATATTTTTACCTTTTAAAAATTTATCAGATATTTTTATGTATTCTTCTTCTGTTATTCTGTTTATTTCGAACAAATTATCTAAGCTTACTTCATATATATTAGCTAATTCTATTGCTTCTGTTATACTCATATCTCTTCTATTTGTTTCCCAACTTGAAACCTTTGAACGACTTATATCTAATTTTTCAGCCAACTGTTCTTGTGTAATTTTTTTACTTTTTCTTAATTCTTTTAATTTTTCTATTATTGCATAGTCCATATATTTCATCCCTCTAGCTACTTATAACACATCTTTTATGCATTTTTTGTCGAAACTTGTCAGTTGATATAAAAAAAGCAAAATAATTCTGTAAAACTAATTACATTATTATTTTGCTTTTTCAAATTAATCTTTTTCTTTAATCAACCAGTCCAATACATTTATCTTCTTTATTCCGTCAAAATCAGCATCTAAGTCATCATCTAATGTTAATATATATTTAGGATAATTATCGCTTATCTTCTTTAATGGAGCTAATTCTCTTTCTAATACGCTACTATTACCATCAGCAGATTCCCTTGTAGTTAATGCTACTTGATAATAAATTGTATTTTCTGAATTTTTTGCTACAAAGTCAACTTCTAAGTCATCATATTTTCCAATATAAACTTCATATCCACGCCTTAATAATTCAAGGTAGACTACATTTTCTAAGATATGTCCCATGTCTTTACCAGAGCCTTGACCTAACATATAATATCTAAGTCCTATATCTACTGCATAATATTTTTCCTGTGTTTTTAAAAATTCTTTTCCTTTTATATCATATCTATTTGCTTTATACACAATATAACTATCAATAAGTGCTTGAACATATGTTGAAACAGTATTATATGAATTATTTTTTTCAAGACCTTCAATATTGTCACTTATGTTTTTCATACTTGTTCTATTTCCTATGTTATCATATAAATATTTAGTTACTCTTTCTAAGGTGTTTTTATCTGTTATTCCTTTTCTTTGCATTACGTCCTTAAATAAAATTGTATTGTATATTCCATCTAAAAACAAGTTAATATTTTCTGGATTAATTTTAAATAATTCGATTGCTTGTGGAAATGAACTATATCGTAAATAATCTCTAAATTTTCTTGATAAATCTGTTTTATCTTCAAAAGCTGATAAATATTCTTTAAATGACAATGGCAACATTTTGATCTCTATATATCTTCCTGTAAGTAATGTTGCAAGTTCTGATGATAAAAGCCAAGCATTTGATCCAGTTATATATAAATCAACATCTTTATTAATAAAAAGACTATCTACTGTTTTTTCAAATTCACCAACTTTTTGAATTTCATCTAAAAATATATATGTTTTTTTACCTTTTACCAGTTTTGATTTTAAATATTCATATAATTTTTTTCTATCTTGTAATTCTTCATAATCTGCATCTTCAAAGTTGATTGATATGATTTGATTCTCTTCTACTCCATTTTCTTTCAAATAATCTTGAAATAACTCTAATAAAGTAGATTTACCACATCTTCTAATTCCTGTTATTACTTTTATAATTTGTTGATCTTTGAAATTTCTTAATATAGATAAATAATCTTCTCTTTTTATTCTCTCCATAAAATCTCCTCCAACTATTTTTATTATACTATTTTTTATTATTATAGTCAAGTTTTTTCAAATTTATGAAAAAACTTTTGAATTTTATTAAGTTTTTTCATATCGAGAGTATAATAATATTATTTTTATCTATTAAAAACACTAAAACGACTATCAATAATAGCCGTTTTTTATTAAAAAATACTTTCAAATTCTAAAGGAACTATATCTTCATATAATAAAGTAAACTGTGAATTAACTTGCCTATAATCATGATAATGTCCAAAATACCATTTATTAAACTTACATTTTTCTGAAATTTCTTGTAAATAATCTGTTAAGATATCTTTTTTATAAGATGGATTCAATAGTGTTTGTATACTAGTTGGGCAACAATGAGAGATAATATAATCAACTTTATAATTTACTTTTTCTAAATTCTTTATTCCGTTTTGCATTTCTTCTTCAGTTGGAAGTTCCAAATCCCACCATGAATAATCTCTTATTCTAAAATATGCACCCCTTTTTCTATATTCATATATTTTCTCTTCTTCATCTAAATTTAATATTCCATCTTGTATGTCATGTGACCTTGCACCACCAAATGCGAAAATCTTTTTATTATCTATTTCAAATATTTCTCCACGCATTAGATGTAATACTGAATCTCTTATTTTATGTACTTTACCACCATGCCACTCTTCTACAGGATATTTATATAATCTTGTAAAATTTTCGTGATTTCCATCTACAAATAATGTTGTAAAATTCTTTTCATCTAGATAATCCAACCAATACTTTTCTTGTATATTTTCTTTTTCAAATGTCCAAACTCCACCAAAGTCGCCACATATTATTACATAATCATCTTTGGTCATTTCATTTTGAATTGGGAAGTTTTCGATTAAAAATCTGCTAAAATCAGCATGTGTATCTCCTGTAATGTAAATCATAACGACTCCTTTCTATTATGAATTTATTATATTATACTATATACCCTCCTTTTTAAATTTATAATTACTATCCATATTGTTAAATTGACTATAAAAGATATCAATATAATATAAATCAAATTGAGTTTATTAAAATTATAACATAAAAAACTAATTAAAGCGGTATTAAAAATATAATTTATGCAATATAATGCACATCCTAGCCAACTTGGGTGTCTTCCCTTTTCATAAATACTTGACGTTAGAAAAAAAGAAAGCATATGTAATATAGTCCCTCCAATAATTATGTTAAAAATATCTGCATATACACTTGATTCAAAATACATTGCATATGGATTTGATAAGCAAAACTGTCTTATAAATACACTTAGTATATTAAATACCTTATACATATACAACCTCCTTTATAAATTTTTAGGCATCTAGATAAAAGATGCCTATATTATTTCATTTTTTGAATAACTGCTTAATTCGTTCAAATAGTCCTTTTTTATTATTTTTTTGTTGATAGCTTTCTAACCATTCAACATTATTATCTGTTATATAATAATGTGACCTACATGGTATACTAAAGTTACCTATTGATGGTCTAAGTGTAATTGCTTGTCCATCATATTTCATTACCCATCCATATTTTTTATCGATAGGAGTTACAGTTCTTTCACCACATCCGCATGCACATCTATGTACAATAACATTACAACTAATGCACACATACAAAATACCATCCTTTAAGTTTGAAGGAATTTTATCAACAAACTCAACTTTAAATTTATTAGTTTTCATGTACTATTTCTCCCATCTCAATTGAATAAACATTTTGGCATTGAGTATCATCATTTTCATATATTTTAAAATATTTTTTCCATTCTATAACTGCTATTGTTGCATTTAAAGCATTACATTCTGCAATTTGAATATTTGTATTATATACATCATTACCATCTTCATCAAAATCAAGATATATAGGAATTCTGTCGTAATTAGTTTTGTTAAAGACAGTAGTTCTTACCTGACCATTTATAGTGTCATTTATATTTTGTAGCCCAATTCCTGTATCTATAAATGGTATTTCTTCTAAGACAAGATAATCTGTAATTAATTTTCTTGCTATTCCTGAATCAATACATATAAATACAAAATCCATATCTTTTAATACACTAACATTTTCTTCTTTAATAAACATGTCATGTTCTATTAAATTTTTATGCATATTTTGATAATTTGCTTTAAAATAGCTTACCTTTGACATACTTTTTGGAAATATTTCTTTACTCGCTGCTCCAGGACTTCTAAAAGCATTATGCTGACAAAATACATCACCATCAATCAAATGTATTTCTTTGACATTAGTTTTCGAAACTAAATCAAGTATATATGCTCCAGTTCCTCCAAGTCCAATAATTGCTATTTTTTTGTCCAACATTTTTCTATTGCAATTGTCAATTCCTGCTCTTGATGAATTTGTATCAATATATTGAAATACTGATTCTTCTTCTGTTACCACTTTTTTAAATGTTTTTGCAGTTACTGAATTATCTTTATCTATTGCTCTAGAAGAAATTATATTAATATAATTTACAAATTTTTCATAATAATCTTTATAATTTTCATCTGGTTTATTTGAAAATGAGCGTTTCACATTTATTCCAGCTAAAATTGAATTGCTGGCACTATGCTTTATTTGTGTAATTTCTGTTCCATCTGCATTACAAGGTTGATCTCCTGAAAAATATATAACATGGTCTCCATTATACTTAGCCTTATCACCTTCAAAAGCAATGCTTGACACTAATGTACCATAATCTATTTCTCCATTTGCTTTCAAGTATGGGATATGGGAAACAATCCCATATCCATTATTTACATCTAATTCATATCCTTCATTTTGAAGTTTTTTCAAATCATCGCTATGATTTATTAGTTCTTGTGACATTTATCCTCATTCCTTTCTTAACCATAACTACTTGTCCCTTTAATAAAAAACCATTTGGTTTTTCATTATTTCCTTTAAAATAAATTACAGTATAATTTGTAGAATCATTATCTTCATAATGTCCAAAAGCTAATCTTATAACTTCCTCATATGAAATTTTTTCTTTTGCTACCTCTTTTTCTTCACCATTTATAAAAATAGTGATTTCATGTTTGTTTTTTAATTTTTCTTCTATCATTTATAATCTTTCCTTTCTTTAAAAAATAAGCAAAAGAACAAGGCAATGCAACTTTAGGCCTTGTTCTTATTTTATCCTCTAGGAGGATATGGATCTTTACCATAAGTATTCTTACTTTGAATTCTTCCATTTAATCCATGTATTATATGTTCAGAATTATTCTGTTTGGCAATTAATCTTCCAGCATTTTGAGCATCTTGCTTAGTAGCATATGTATTGATTGCCTTTGATGTATTTTCAAATTTGTTTTGCCAACCATTTTTGTTATGAACAGTATGTACATTTTTGTTCATTTTTTTCACCTGCCTTTCATAAATTTTCTATAAAAGGCTTGCAATATTTTATTATAAATGATATAATTTTAATACTATAAACACTTGCAAGCCGTTTATGCTGTAAGTTTTTTGAAAAAAGTTAGGGCCTAATCTAGCTTTTTTCTTTTTTATTTTATGTCTTCCATAACTAACTGATTCTTAATACTTTTATCATCATTTGTATCTTTTATTCTTATTTCAGCTGCTTGTTTAGAAACTCCACAAGTTTCAGATATTTCTTTTGCCATTTGTTTTATATCCTTATTATTATAATTTTCTGAATAATATTGCTTTATTAATCTTCTAGGCATCAATATTGATGCTCCAAAATAATTTGCTTGCCATTCTAGCCAATCCAAATCTGTTTTTAATCCACCTGCAATAACTTTATTATCAACTACATCTCTATTTAAACACTTTATGCAATCATTATCTGTTATATCTCCTATAATATCAAATAAATTTATTTGATTTTCATCTTCTATAAATTCTTTTCTATGTAAAATCCAATGTCCCAATTCATGTGCTAATGTAAATTGATATCTTCCTTGTAGCTTCAAGTCGTTAATCAGTATTTCATTCAAGATAATAGTTCCTTTTTCAAATTTCTTCTTGCAAGGTGTACTATCCTCATTAATCACATCAACATATCCAGTTTTAAATATTGTCATGCCTAATAAATCACCATTTTCATCTAATTTTTGGTATTCAATTTTTAAATTCAATTTAAATTCTGCAATACTTTCTAAATCAATAATATTTAACTCTTGCAATGAATTAGGTGAATATTCTTCCAGAAATCTAATAGCTTCATTGTCTATATCACCTTTACATAATATTTTACTTTTTCTTATTTTCATCACCATCTTTCTTGTTTCTTTTCATATCCCTTAGCAGTGTAATAACTTGTAAATTTTCTTTAACAAATTCTTCTACATCTGCTGGAATTGTATCTTTTGCTTTTCCTGCTAAATCATATAATTCTCTTTGTTCTTCTTCATCTAATTTTAATATTTCAATAACTTTTTGTAGTTTTTCATATGATAAAGCATTTCTTCTATTGTTTTCCACATCACTTAAATATGCTGGTGATATGTCAAGTTCTTTTGCTAACATTCTTAAGGACATTTCTTTTTCTTTTCTTTTATTGGTTAAATATTCACCAAATGTTATATTCATATTTATTCCCCTTTCAATTGCATGTCAGCTTGTATGCTTACATGTTATCATTTTTTTTATTGTTTGTCAAGTATTTTTTTAAATTTAATTAGAGATACAAAATGTATCTCTAATCATACTTATATTCTTCGCTTTCTTCTGCTACTTTTAATATATCACTTTCTATTTCTTCTTGTGTATATTTAATTTCATTGTCTAAAACATTTTCACTCATTATCGTACTTGATTTATAAATAGTATATTTCATTTTACTCTCTGATGCAATTTCTAACGCTGCATTTTTCTTTGCACTTACTACAGCATCATCTACTTTATTGTCTCCTTTTACTTCTATTATTTCATAAGTGTCATTTTCAAATTTTGCAATGAAATCAGGATAATACTTTCTTAAAGAATTCGAATCTGGATCTATGTATTGTATGTAAAAATCGGTTTGCGATGCATTTGTAAACATTCCTGTAAAGTAGATTTCTTTTATTTTTTTATTCTTAATATATTGCAGAAACAATTCTTTTTCTGGTTTAGAATCAAAGCAATATGTATCAGCATGAAAGCTCTTATTCCTAGCACCTAAAATTTGTAAGTCTTTATTAGTTATAACCAATTCTGGTTTAGCTTTAAATGTATAATATTCTTCTTCTGGCTGTTTTAATAGAACAACTTCTTTATCTTCTGTTGTAGTATCTTTTTCAAGCTCATAAGCAAAATCTACTATTTTAGGTATAATCCAATCGTATAAAATTTGATTATATTTACTTACTATTTCAATAACCTTGTTTATATCATTTTTTAATATTTTTTTTACTTCAGAACATTTCATATCTCCAATATATCTTGCAATTTCACTATATAGCATAATCTCACTATATCGAATATTTTCTTGTGAAGATTCTATTTCTTTTACTTTAGCTACTCTTGAATCTGCTAAACTTTCTTTTTTTATAATCTTAGATTTATATTTTTCCAAATCAATTTTTTCTAATTCTAAGTTAATACAAGTATGTTCATTATATTTTTTAACCAAATTATACTTATGATTTATATTTTTAATTTTTATATATCTTGGTGGTGGAACTACTTTTACTTCATATATTCGTTTATCATCATTTTCTCTATTCTTTATATCTTTAACAGACATCTTAAAGTTTTTGTTTAATTCATTATCTAATATTTCATAATTATCCTTTGATAAATACACAGATGCTGTTTGTTGAATATTTGTAATTTTTCTTAGGCATCTCATTGTCGCTTGTAAAACAAATATTGAAGAATCTGGACTTCTATATAATGCTACTCCAAATAAAGATCGACAATTCCACCCTTCTTTTCCTTTTCCAACCAAGATTATAAATTGCTTATTACTTTTTTCTGTATCTAAATTATTAAATTCATTTATATCATTATCTTTAGTTAATTTATTATCTCCTACGTTAATTAATATTTTATCTCTTGGAATATTTAATTCCTCTAATACTTTTTCTAATGTAGGTACAATTTCTTCTTCAACTTCTTTTATTTCACTACCATATATAGCAAGTTTTGGTAGCATATTTTCATATCTTTTTTCTCCATATGTATACCAAAAATCTTTTACAACATTTCTTATAAAAGTTTCATTTTTTACATTTTCAAAAGCTTGTGGTTCAGCATCTTTTAAATAACCATTAGCAATTGATTCTCTTAATCCATATGAATATATTACTTCTGGAAGAATATTATTTCCAACATAAGGTGTACCTGTATAATTATAGCATGCTACTACTCTGCTTCCTTTTTGATTTAATCTATTAGCCAATATATTAATAGTTGTTCTTAGACTACTTTTACTTTTATCATATAAGTCCTTGTCTAATTGTTTTCCAAACAAATGATGAGCTTCATCAACATATATTCCAAGCTGACTTAATCTTGTTATCTTTTCAAATCTTTGATTAAATATCAAATCTCCCTCTTCCATATGTTGTTCAACGCCATATAACTCAGAAAAAATATCATCTATTTCACTTTTTCTCTCTTTATCACTAAATAGCATTTGAATAGGTGTATCTTCTGTATGTTTTTTTCTTAATATAATTTTTTGATTATTAGAAATAATCACATTAAAATCAGAATCATCCAATGTATTTAAAGTCGTTCCTGTCTCCTCTAAAAAATGAAATTTGATATTACTATCTAATATTCTTACATATTCATTCGGAATTACTTTTGATTTATCAAAAGTTTGTATTTCTTTTAAGGATTGCAATACTGTCTTATCTGGCGAAAACACCAATGCATTGTGACAAAATCTTGGATCATCAGGATATTTGTTTGCTAATAGGAATTCATAAAATATACATGTCGCCATAAGAATAGTTTTTCCTAATCCCATTGTCAATGCAAATATATAATTTGAATAGGTTTCTTTATATTTTATTAACATTTCATATACTTCTTTATATTCTTTTGTTGAATATTCAAAAATATCTATCTGATTATTTTCACCAATTTTTAGCTTACTATCAGAAAAACATCCTTTTTTCTCCATCCAATCTTTAAAAATCTCGCTTACTGATTGATTATTTAAAAATTCCTTAATAAAGACATACATTTCTAAGGCTTCAAATTGTGGTTTTCTAAGGAAAGCATCCGGATTACATTCTTTATCATTATAATCTAAATATTTTTTTGTTAAATCTTTATAACTTTTTTTTATTACTTTTTTGTTTGTATCATAAAAAAATTTTAATGCTTGAAAAAAAGATGTTTGTAAGTTCATATTATTACTCATTTATTTTAATCTCCCTTTCATATGTTTCAGATAACAAATCTGTAATTTTTATTTTTATATTAGTTGCATTATCAGGTATTTCATATTCACCATTTACTAAATCATTTTTTTCAGCAATATCAATCATCTTTGGCTCCATAACTGCACCATCATAATTCCAGTCAATCATTATTGATTCTACCATTTGCTTCCAATCTTCAACATATTCTTTTTGCAAGCTTAACTTTTGTAATAAATTCATTGGATAGAACTCTTTTATTTTCAATTTATTGTCTTCTATTTCTATAACAGCCTCCGAATCACGCTTGAATTGTAAATTTGCTTTGTCTTTCAGTATGTCCAATATTTCTATATCTATATTATAGTTACTCAAATCCTGCTCAAGTGTTGGTTTTATATCTGGTTCATGACCCATACATACAATTGTTATTTTTTCAACTGGTTCAAAAGGATTTTCAGCTTTTCTTTTTTCAAACTTTTGATATGGAAGATTGGCTTTTAGTTCTTCTAAATCTGATTTAGTAGCAATTCTATTTACAGGCATGATTTTTATCATTCTACCATCTAATTCTCCATCATAAACACTATTTCCATCAAATTTCTGTATTCCTAATGCGTCAATTAATAAATCTTTTGCTTCTATAGGATTTCTAAAGAAATCATAATTATTTACATTATATACTTCAAATCCTGTATATTTATCATTTTCTAATTCTTTAGCTATATTTATTAATCTTTTTGTTGTAGTTTGTATAGCACCTAAATTTATATCTGCCCCTATAAACTTTCTTCCTAATTTCATTGCAACCGCTTGAGTTGTACCACTTCCCATAAAACAGTCAAATACAATATCCCCTGGATTTGAAGATGCACTTATTATTCTTTCTATTAATGCTTCAGGTTTTTGCGTTGGATATTGTAATCTTTCAATTGCCTGTGAATTAATATATGGAATATCCCAAACATCTCTCATACTTGACCATCTATATACACCATCTTCATCTTCAAAAAATTCTGTATCAGCTGCTCCATAATTTACAATTCCAGCTTTTCTACCTTTTGCCTTTGTATATGATTTTTCTTTTTGCTCATTAAACACTCTATTTTCACTTTTAGTATATAGAAAAATATTATCATGCTGCTTATTAAATTCATTTTTACCTCCAGCAGCAGTTTTATAAGACCAAATAATTTCATTTACAAAATTACTTGTTCCAAAAACTTCATCACATAACATTCTCAAATGATGTGCTTTATGCCAATCACAGTGTATATAAAAACTCCCTTTGTCAGATAATAACTCTTTTAATAAAATTAATCTTTCATACATAAATTGTAAATACTCATCATTTGTCCATATATCACCATATTGTTTTTCTTCAAATGAATTATTATCATTACATATCTTTCTCCCTTTTAAACTAATTGTTTTTTTGTAATCTGCCTTAGAATCAAAAGGCGGATCAATATATATTAAATCTATTTTTCCCCTATATTCTCTTAACATATGGCTCATTACTTGAAGATTATCTCCCCAAAATATCTTATTAATCCAATCATCCTTCATTTCACCATATTTTTCTTTTAATTGTGCAGGATAATAATCTGTACCTCTATATGGTCTTTTTCCTGTCCAATGTAATTCTGGATATCCCTTTATTGTATTTATTCTATCAAATTCAAAATCACTCATTATTTGCCCCCTTATTTTTTACAATAAAATCTCAAATCACAGTTATCACATATAGTTTGTGATTTAGATTTATTTTTAAATTCTTTACATTCTATTTTATTTACTATTTTATCAAACTCTTTTATTGTTTCTTTTACATCATCTTCTCTATTATAAAATGTAATTGTTGGTACTCCATTTTTTTCTCCTGTATAATATAAGTGCATTTTACTTACTTTTTTCCCTGTTTTCTTTTCAACTAAATATGCATATATTTGTAACTGTCTTTTATACCTCTCAAATTTTTCAGGATCAGAAAATATGTCAGGTTTTTTTTCAGATTTGAAATCTACAATTTCAACAGTTTTTTCATTTCCTTCTATTAAATCTACTACTCCATTTAATATATAATTTGGTTTTACAAGGCCAATCTGTACTTCTGCATCTTGTACTTTTTTCCAATTATCACTTTGTTTTTCTGCATATCTAATTACTTGTTCTAATGCAACATCTAATTGTGGTTTACCCAAATATGAATGTTGCACTTTAGATATTGCCTCATAGTTTGTATCAAACCAAATTTTTATATTATCTCTATTTATTTTTTCATATTCTTTTTTTATAGCAGCCTTATGAATATCTTCTATTGTTTGATGTATTAATTGTCCAAATATTGTTGCACCAACTCTTACAGGTGAAAAGCCTAATTCCTTTAAAAACTTATATTGTAATGAACAATTTTCATATACCGATATATGTGATGTAAATGAATACGTATTTTTTATATTTACTGGTTTTATATTACTTATCTTTACTTTATCTAATTCAATTATTTCATCAGTATAGTATGGCAATTCATTATATATCTCTTTAAAATAATCACTCGGTTGTTTTCTGCCTTGATCTTTTTCATTACAAGTCAATAACAACAAATTTTGTGCTCTTGAAAATGCTGTATAATATAATCTCCAAAAATCAAAATATTTAATATCTTCTTTGGGTTCAAAAGATTTTCTATGATAATATTTTTTTTCTATTTCAATTAATTTTGAATTATTTTTTTCTCTTGGAACATTTCCTAATGAATCAACAATTACAATTGGAAACTCCATTCCTTTTGCTTGATGTATTGTTGAAAATGTTATACATCCACTTGGAGCATATTCTGATTCATCTTCATATTCACTCATTCCGCCATCTTTTAAAAATCTCAAATATGTATTAAAGAATGTTTCCACATCTTTGGTAATTCTCTTTGGTGTAAATACATCTATATGCTGTAAATAATCAAATCTAGCAATCATTTGTGTAAATATTGATATATTCCTTATTGGCCTTTGATCAATTACTCCATTATTTAAATCTATATTTAAAAATCCTCTAAATGGTTCAAATTCAAATAATTTATACAATAATCCTGTAAATGCATAATCTGTATTTGCAAATAAATTCATATGACTTATTCCTGAATTTTTAATAAACAACTTTAATTGTTCATCACTACAAATAAATCCTTCAATTGATTTTATACATTCTTCATAATATGTAAATAATCCTTCATTTTTTAACTTAAAAGATCTATTTCTTAATTTTAATAAATATTGTGGAAATACTAATAATAATGCCCCTATTAGTCCTTTTATTTCTTCTCGCTCAAAAAACATATTCGATCTTGGAGAATATACATTAACTCCATTTTTTTCAAGATAATTTGCTAACTCTACTACTTTTGCCCCTCTTACAGAATTGAATAACATAGCAATTTGATTATAATTATCTATTATTTTTTCTTCTTTCAATTTTATAATAAATTTTAAAATTTCTTTCTGCCAATCTTCTTCGCTATCATTAACTCCTATTTTCATTACTGTAGGTTTATCGCAAATATCATTTCTTCCTGGAATCATTTCTTTATCAAATCTATATTTATCCCATTTAAAACTAAAGCTTTCTCCATCAGTTGTTTTCATCCATTTATTATAAAAATCAATAATACCTCTTTCTGACCTAAAATTAGTTTCTAATTTTATTTTTTTGCATTCATGACTTTCAAATTTTTCTGGAAATTCAATTATATTCCTTATTGTTGCACCTCTAAACCTATATAATCCCTGATCATCGTCACCCACAACACAAATATTCTGTTCTTTACCTGCCAACATAAAAGTTAACTGTTCTTGTACATAATTAGTATCTTGATATTCATCTATCATTACATATTTAATTTTTTCATTTATCTTCTTTAAAATATTCGGATTATTAATTAACAATTCATAAGTTTCCGTTTGTATATGTGTAAAATCAATATAATTTAATTTTAAAATCATATCATTATATAATTTAATTATTTTCCCTATAGTAACTATTTCTGGATTATCATCACTTATTAATTGATTTATATCTACTAATTCTTCATTAATATTATTTATATAATCTGCAATATGTTGTGATAATCTCCATCCACTAATTTGATGTTGAAATAACAAATTAAAATCTTCTATTTTTTCAAATTTACTTAAATTTTGGTAAATTAAATATTCTTGTTCAAATTCATCTATCATTCTATAATTCTTTTTTAAATTTGTATATTCAATATTTTCTTTCAATATTCTCAAACAAATCGAATGAAATGTTCCAATATACATTTCATTAATATTTACATACATATCAAGTTTATCTAATTCATTAGTTATTCTTGTTACAATTTCCTTCGCAGCTTTCTCAGTAAAAGTTGCAATCATTATATTTTCAGGCTTTACACCTTTTTCTGCAATTAAATATATCGTTCTTTGAACTAAAGTATACGTTTTTCCTGTTCCCGGACCCGCAATAATTAATAGAGGTCCTTCTGTTGTTTTAATAGCTTCTCTTTGACTAGCTGTTGCATTTTCTAGATTAATCATTTTTATCATCACCTATTTCATTTCTTAATACATTCCATTTTTCTTTATCGTTAAGTATAAAATTATATATGTCTGCTGGTAGTTCTCCGTCTTTCTTTAGCAGCAAGATCAAAAAATCTTGTTTTCTCTGTTTGATTTAATTCTAATGCATTTGCTATATTGATTTGAGTATTTATGTCTGGAGGATTCTTCTTTCCACTCATTAAATCTAACAAATATGGGTGAGTAATTTTTGATAAAGAAGCTATTTTTCTAATTGAGTTTTTATTGGATTTACATTTTCTATTTAAAAAACTACTAAACTTATTCATTTGAATCCCTTTCTATGATAACCGGTATATACCAGTTACCATATATTAAATCACATATTAAGTGTAAAAACTATTACATTTACATTAAGTTTTTGTTACAAAGTCCATTTTTTTGTAAT
The DNA here is from genome assembly GCA_945919455.1 of uncultured Clostridium sp. Taxonomy (GTDB): domain Bacteria; phylum Bacillota; class Clostridia; order TANB77; family CAG-508; genus CAG-269. Next base: position 40,779 of record CAMEJH010000002.1, read on the forward strand.
ATTTTCTTGACTATTTATTTTTATTAAGCTTAAATACACAACCAACTGGAGGTGATAATATGAATTCAAAGACCATTCTATCTCTATATAATGGAGATTATTCTTGTATTGAAAGACCTATACCAAAAGATTCCAAATATGCTAAAGCATTGTCTAAATGTACTGACTTGCAAGAAAAATTAGCTCAATTAGTGGATAAAGAAACCTTTTCTTTAATAGAAAAAGTTTTAGAATATCAAAGTGAATTATCTGCTATTGAAATGGAAGAAGTATTTTCAGAAGGCTTTTCTTTAGCTGTATCTTTACTGCTGGAAGCGATTTCAAAGGAATAATATACCCCCTCCCCCTCCTATTTCCCGAAAGTTTTTAAAGCACTCCCCTCGCCGTTCCCCCTTTTTACTTTGTAGAGATTAGAGGCGGGGGTGGTCTTTATATTTTCGGTATGTAATTTTTATTTATATTTCCATACTTTTAAGTATTATCTACCAATTATCACATAAAAAAAATAGTAACTACTTATTTAGTAATTACTATTTACCTTTCTTATTTTTATTTATTATCATCTAATTTTACTAATGGCTTATAACTTTGTAATGCTTCAATTCTTATATCTTGTATTTTATTTATCCCTTTTAAACTGTTTACATACTTTTGTAATTCATCCTTATATTTTTTATCCATATATTTATAAAAAATATTCCAAATATAGTGTATCCACTTCCATTCTTTTTCGGTAATTTCCCCACTTATGTCACTAATAAAATAATTATTCCTTCTAGCTTTTGTAATAAATCTTTCAAATTGAATTTCTTTATTTGATTGTATAAAAGCATTATCTATCCATCTTAACTTTTGTACATCAAATTCTTTCTCTTGAAACGATTTTTCAATCATCTCAATCTTTTCAATATAATATTTCTCTTCTGCGTCTTTATTATAGTCGTTCACATATGTTCTTAGTTTTTCACAATTTTCATATTTCAATTCAAATCTATCAATTGTATTTTCATATAAATCTTTCTCTTCTTTATAATAGTTTTCAAATAGAACTGATTTAAATGATTTTTTTAGCTTTGATTCATCATACTTTACATCAAGTGCATTACACCAGTCTAATATATTATAAATATCATCTATAAATTCATCTAAACAAGTATATGTATATTGGTTCTCTATAATTAAATTATATTTGTCATTAACTATTTTTTTTATTTTCTCTTCATTTAAATAAAATATATTCTTTTCATCCTTAGAATTTATATATTGTTCTATAACTTGATTCATCTCATCAATTAAGTTTTTGGTATGATTTCCTTCAAATATTGCTAAAACATAATGGACTAATACTGCTTCTTTATTTATAATAAGAGAGGAATGAAAGTAATGTCTCTCTATTCTTGCCTCAATGTCTTCGTCTAGTCTTCTAGAAAAAGTATCATAATAATCAGAATTTTTCTCTTCCTTTCCTTTTTTAGGTTCAAATAAATTCTCTGTTTTTTCAATAGCGACTGCCATACATGACTTTAATATAACTAGATTTATATTAGGATATTCTTTATATATGTACATATTTAATATTTCTAAAAATAAATTTACCCCTTTATTTATAGTTCTTAAATTATCTATTGGAAAATTTTCTATAAAATTTTCAACAAAATCATTTAATTCCTTTTCATCTATATATTGGTTTAATTTTGATATTACTATTGAATTAATTGCTTCTTTTGAAAATTTTGATATCTTATATTCCTTTTCAATTATTTTTTCTTTAAAAGAATTCCAAACTTCTTTATCCTCTTCATTTATCCTACTTTCATCACCAATCAACACAATTTTTATTTGCTTGCACAATGATAATTGTTCTATTATTCCTAATATATCTTCAATTGCAATTTTGCTACTTTTTCTTTCTAAGTCGTCTATAACTATTACTAGATTTTCTTCCTCTTTTAAAATTGAATAATACTCTTCAATAACTGATTTTGATTTTATTTCTGGTGAATTAATGCTAATTCCGTTATAAGATATTGATCCACTAATTTTCTTTGCTAATTCCTTTCCTTTTTTCCAAAATTTCAGTTTTGAATTAGCTTTTTTAAATAATTCTTTTGCAATTTCTTCTTGAATTACTTCAATATTATCCTTACCAAACAAGCTAATATATATTGCATTGTTTTTACTTTCTATATATTGATTTGTATAAAAACTTTTTCCTATTCCCCATCTTCCATTTATTAATATTTTTTTATATGTATTATCTTTTTCAAAATTTTTTAAAATTTCAAGTATGCTTTTTGATTCCATTTTTTAACTTACCTGCTTCCTTTATTTATATTTTCATCTACTACTTTGATAATTTTTTACTTTTTTTATATATTCTTTTTTAAATAAGAAATCATTAATGTCTTGTAAATATAATTTTAGTATCTTTTCAATTTGTTCTTGATTCTTCTTTATTTTATTAACATACTTCTTTTTCAGCTCTTTTATTTCATCTTTGAATGCTATATTATACTTCTCTGTATCTCTAAATTTTGATATAACCTCATAACTTTCTACATTATCTATGTCTTTGGTGGTATATCTTTTTACGTGTACATGTGCTCCTCTTATTTCTATTATTCTTTTAAATCTATCAATTGCATTGTTTGTAGAGTTATCTATTACAGTAAAATCAGCATTAAAATCGTTTTCTTCTTTGTACTCCTTTAGACTTCTTTTTATTGTCTTTGTTAGTTTTGATATTCTAGATTTCAAAATATATATCTCATTCAAATATGCACTATATATAAATTTCAAATAGTCTACTTTTGTCACTCTAGGATAAAAAGGAAACGAATTTCTATATATTAAGCAGTTCTTTATACTCTCATATGTCGCATTTAAATCAGTATATTCTTCAAATATCTTTAATCTTGCCTTTTCATTATCGGTTAATTTGTCCATATTGAATTTATTTCTTTCAATACTCTCTATAACTTTTGAAATATTTTCAGTAATATTATAAATTAATATTTGAATATCATCTTCCATATATTGCTCCACTTCTTTTTTATTTTTTCCCCAATTATACCACTTCCTGTAAATTATTTAAATACATTTCCTGTTAAAACTTGTCTAGCTGTGCTAAACCTCGCCCTAACTGTGACCAAAGTGTGACAATTTTGCCCAAAAATGCAAGAAAAAAGCACCTGCTAAAATCCAGCAAATGCTTCATTTTATTGTGGTTGCGGGGGTAAGACTCGAACTTACGACCTTCGGGTTATGAGCCCGACGAGCTGCCAACTGCTCCACCCCGCGATGTGAACAATATTTATTATACTACCATAATCAATATCTGTCAATACATTTATATCAAAAAAACTGCAAAAAACAATTTTTAAACAGCACAAAGCAAAATCTTAAATGCATCAACTAATACAATTATATGCAACAAACAAAAAAATATTCACACATCACTAAGAATGTATACATCCTCTAATTAAAACGCATCAAACAAAAATATAGCTTTTGATATCTTCAAACTTGCTATCTCCAATACCGCTAACATTCTTAATCTCCTCAATATTAGAAAAATTACCATTCTCCTTTCTATAATTAATAATCTTTAAAGCAAGTGAAGGTCCAATACCAGGAAGGGTTTCCAATTCAGTCTGCGTAGCAGTATTAATATTAACCTTATCAATTTTACTTAAATAACTATTTTTAGAATTTTCTGAAAAATCCCCTGATGCCCCATTAGCAAGAACACTATAGCTAGAATTAGATATACCATCTCCAGACCCTAAAGTAACATATTCAAAATTTGGATTATTCTTTAAATCTTCATCATTTGGAATATTTATTTTCATCCCATCATCTAGCACAAACACCAAATTTATTTTAGAAATATTAGCTTTATTCGTGATTCCTCCAGCAGCATTAATTGCATCGTTAATTCTACAGCCTTTACTTAAAGAAAAAACTCCTGGATTATTAACTTCTCCTGAAACATATACAAAAATATTATTATCTATATTTTCTATATTTTCATCTGAATCTTCTTCATTTATATTAGTATTCTCCGCTTCTCCTTCTGCCCCAACAATATCATTTCCATTATCTACATGTTCTTTTTCAACAGTTTTAGCATTTTTATCATTATTTACATCACCTCCAATCTCTTCATTATCGACTTTAACAATAACATCTTCGCTATCATAATTACTAACAAAATAATCAATAGCTAAACACATTAAAATACATATTATTATTCCAATTATTGTAATAACTTTTTTATTTTTAAAAAAACTCATAATTAACCTCCTTTTTAAATTTAAAAAATCCCTAAAAACTCCTTGAAAATAATTAACAAATAAGATATGATAATAACACGATGTAAATAAGGAGTTATAATAACAAATGAAAATACAAAATAAAATAGCATTAATCATAATATCAATAATATTATTAATAAATACATGTATGTGTACAAAAGTCCAAGCAGATCAAACTTTAACAACATCCAACACTTCAACAGTTATATCTTCAAAATCAGATTCAGATATGACATTAGATTTATATTCAGAAGCGGCTGTTCTAATAGATTCAAAAACAGGAAAAATTTTATATGGCAAAAACGAAAAAGAAAAAATGTATCCAGCTAGCACAACAAAAGTATTAACAGCAATACTAGCTTTAGAAAAATGTAAATTGACAGACAAAATAACTGCAAGTTATGATGCCGTAATGTCGATACCAGCAGGATATTCAAATGCCGCAATACAACCGGGTGAAACTTTAACAGTTCAAGAATTACTAGATATGTTTTTAATTCATTCCGCAAATGAAATAGGTTTTATATTGGCAGAACATATTTCTGGAAGTGTTGAAGAATTTTCAAACTTAATGAATCAAAAAGTTGCGGAGTTAGGTTGTACTGGTACACATTTTACAAACCCAAGTGGGATCCATGACAATGATCATTACTCTACAGCATATGATATGGCTCTTATAGCAAGATATTGTATGGAAAATGATGAATTTAGAAAAATAGTTTCTAAAAAGTCTTGTACTATTGCACCAACAGAAAAATATCAAGAAAGATATTTTGTTAATACAAATGATATGATTAAACCTTCTAGCCAATATTATTATCAATATGCAATAGGAATTAAAACAGGATATACTAGCCAAGCTAAAAATTGTCTTATATCGGCTAGTTTAAAAGATAATCTTGAACTAATTGCTGTAGTACTTGGTGCACAATCAACAGATACTGGTAAAAGTGGTAGATATATTGATACAATAAATTTATTTGAATATGGATATTCAAATTATAAGATGCAAGAAATAGCAACTAAAAATAGTGTTATTCAAGAAATAACTATTCAAAATGCAACAAAAGAAACTAAAAATTTACCTATACTTTTGAAAGATTCTATTAGCAGTGTTGTACCTATTGGTTTCGATTTAAACAATATAAATTATAATATTCAACTTAATGAAAATATATCTGCTCCAATTTCAGAAGGATCAGTTGTTGGAAAAATAACTTATAATATAGATGGAATTGTTTATACATCAGAGTTATTAGCTGGCCACAATGTTGAAAAATCGAATCTACCAATTCTTATTGTTCAAATAGTTCTAGCAGTTTTGGTTTTATTTATATTAGCTAAGCTGTTATCTCCAAAGAAGAATTATAAAAAGAAAAAATATAAAAAATCTAAAAAGAAAATAATTTAATATAGAATTTCAAATTATTTATTACTACTATATGAGGGCATATATTAATATGCCCCCATTTTTATTTATAATCTTTACCTATAATTATTGTAATGTCTACATTACTTGAGCTTACTGAACTTGTTGAAATATTTCCTACTCCAAGTAATTCTTTAATGTTATTTTCAAATTTTTGATCTACATCTGTTTTGTTTATTATTGTTGTTTTAGATGTATTTGTTGTATTACTTGCTTTAGTAACTTTGTATCCTTTATCAGTTAATGCTTTTTTTACTTCAGCAAGTTTTTTATCAGAACCAGAACCATTTAATATTTCTATTTTTATTTTTGATGCTTCTGTTTTTGTTATTGTTGAGCTTGTCTCACTTAATGTGTTAGTATTGGATGTATTTGTTGTAGTACTATTTGAAGATGTATTGCTGGTAGTATTACTATTTGTATTACTTGTTGATGTATTAGTTGTATTTGATGTTGTTTCATCTGTTTCTCCATCTCCATATAATTCTTCTATTAATTTTGCAGTTTCTGTTTTGTTTACTTGATAGAACCATAATGGTACTTCTGGTGGTCCTACTGATACCCCTGGCAATACTTGGCTTTGTATTGAGTCTATATTCATGTTTACTGCATATGGCACATAGTCTTTAACAACTGATATTGATAAGTTTGTTTCTACATATTCATAAACAATATCTATTATATCTTTAACTTTAAATACATTTTTAGCTTGTATTGTTTGTTTTGCTGTTTCTATTATGAAGTTTCTTTGTGTCTTCATTCTTCCAATGTCATTTCCACCATATTCTTCTGGGTATCCACCTATATATTTTCCTGTTTTTTTATCTAAATTTCCATGTCTATATCTTAATAATTGTTCTGCTTTATCACCATCTAATGTTTGTAGTCCCTTTTTTAAATTTATGTGTAAATCTTGTGAGTCATCATCATATACCATATCTATTGGAACATCAAATTCAACTCCACCAATTACATCTACAAGTTTTATTAACGCTTGATTATCAATTACCATATAGTATTTTATATCTAGCCCTGTTATGTTATTTACTGCTTCTAATGTCTTTTCAGGACTTTTTTGGTATAAAGCATTAATTTTGTCCATCCCTCCACCAGTTTTTATATCTTTTCCAACGAATGTGTCTCTTGGAATTGATAGTAAAGATGCTGTTTGTTTTTGTGGATCATATGTTCCAACTATTATTGTGTCTGTAAGTTTTCCACCATTGTCTGTACTTACACCCATTAATAGCACTTGGATTGGTTCAAGTTCTTTTAAAGTCTCTTCTGTGTGTCCTACTAATGTTGACAATAGTCCTTGCATTCCTCCACCATTTTTCTTTGTTCTATATGCTATTAATCCTACTAATGCTAATAATAGAATTATTAATATTATTAATATCTTTTTTAAAATTCCTGATTTCTTTTTTACTTTTTTATTGCTATTTTCTTCTCTTTTGTTTTTGTTTCTTCTTGCCACAACTCTCACTCCCATTTTTAGTTTTACTATTTTACTATAACAAACTTTTTTATAAATTTCAACATTTAATTGACTTTTTTGTATTTTTTCACAAAGAATTCACAAACTTGTGCTTAAACAAAAAACGTCTTAGTTATGATTTCAAATATTAGACAGTTTTTCTAATATTTTGGTTCATTTCTAAGACGATTGTTTTTTAAAATAGTATTGTTAATAATAAATTATTATTGTAAAAGAATTTAGTTATAAATGAGCTTGATATTACATTTGCTATTGTTGTATTTCCTGTAGTATATATTATAAAGAATGCTATGGCTAGTAGAGCATAAATTATTAAAAGTGATTTTATAGTACCATACAATATTCCTCCTATAGCATTAAATTGTTTTAATATAGGTAGTTCTGTTATCATATCTGCTATGAATGTTAACAATATTAATACTACTCTTGAGATAATAAATATTCCTAATATTACACCTATGTTTATTACTTTTATAGCTATTGTTCCTGCTGCTTCAACTACTATTTCATTTTTAGTTTTGTTTACTGTGTCGTCAACATATTTTTCTATGTATCTCATGAATCCATTGTCTTCATTTTCTTCAGTTTGACTATTTTCTGTAGTAAAGTTTTCTATTATTGTATTTTCTATTTTCTCATCTATTTCTGTGTTTTCTATTACTATATTTGATACAGGTTTATATAATACTACTGCTAAGATAATTGATACTATTACTGCAATTAGTCCAACAGCAAGCTTTACTAGTCCTTTTTCATAACATATATATATATTTATTAAAATTATTAAAACTACTATAATATCTAAAATTATTCCCATATATGTCCCTCCTATAATTTTATTATTTGTATTTTATTTCTATATACTACACCAACTAAGTTGTCAGTCATAACTATGTCATTTATTTCTGTTGAAGATATATATTTTTTAATTAATATACCATTTGTGTCTATAATATGGAGCTCCGCTCCAAAATTTATGGCTATTTTATTTTCATAAGTTTTTACTGATTTTGCTACATCATTTGCTATATATTCTCTTTTCTTTAATGTTGTTGGGTTTATAATTGTTACATTTGTGTCTGAAGTATATTCTCCTGTAGAAATTTCTTCTAGTACTGCAACTCTATTTCTTAAGTTTATTGTCATAAATGCTAATTTTCTATCTTTAAAATTTACTATTTCTGTAATTTGCTGGTCTTGTAGCATTTCTATTGAATCATTATAAAAACATATTAAGTTTCCTTTATCTTGGTATTCTATGTTTATTATTAATTTATCTGTTTGTGCCTCATGTTTATATATCATTGCTTCTTTCGCATTTGTTTGTGCTAACTCCATAGATATTATTTGTATGCTTGATTTTATTAGTATGCCTGATATATCTATTTCTGCTATAGCTAAATATTTACTGTCTTTTGATATACTTACATCTGCAACTCTTGATGTTACTAAATTTGTTTTGAATACTTGTTTTCCGCTTTTGTTATAAACATCTACAATTGATTTATAACTTGCATTTGATAATACTATTGAAACATAACCGCCTTCACTTACATTTATTTGATTTATTGTTCCTTCTATTGAATTTTCAAATAATTTTTCTTTTCCACATATTAAGTAAAATTTTTGTCCTTGCTCTTCACATATTGCCATATATTTTCCTGCAGATGTAAATACAGGTTTATTTATGTCTATATCTATTTTTTCTACTTGATTTCCTAATCTGTTGTAAAATTCTAAAGATTTTTTCCTGAATATACATATATATTTATCATATGCATATATTTGTGTATTTTCATCACCATCTAGCTCTATAGTTTTAGTGTCCTCTTCAAGAACTTCTTTTCTTAGTACATTGTCATCACACCATTTTCTAAATTGCATATTATACATATATACTATTATCAATACTACTATTAATATTATAATTGCTATAAAGCCCATGAATACTGCTAACTTCTTTAGTTTTCCTTTTCTCTGGTTCTGCAGCTCTTCAGCCCAAAAATCCTTCATTATTTTCTCCTTGTCTTTTGATATTTGCTATTATTATATCATAAGTGTTTATTTTTGCAATATTTTTTATATGTTTCTTTTTAATATAATGTAGAATTGTCACTAATTATTGCTAATATTTGTATAATTCCTAAGTACCCAAAAAACGGATATGCAAAATTTACTAATTTTGAAAAGCCAAAATTTGAAATTATTAAACTAGTTATACACATAAACAGCAAAAATTGTGTATAACTTTTCTTATTTTTACTAACATTTTGTAAAAATCCAATTCCTATTGATATTGCTGTTGTAAATATTGATGATAATATAATAAATGCATATATGTTTTTAAATTTGGCAAAGAATTTTCTTATAATATATACCGCTGGCATTTCTAATGTAGATATTTCTACATCTGATTTTACTAATAGCATATATATCATGCTTGATAATATTATCATTATTACATTGCTTATTATAGCAATATATTTTATATTTTTCTCTTTTGAAATATGTTTTCTTAAAGATATCAGTACTGGTATTAACAAAATTAAGTTATAACTACAATATATTATTGCACTTAATAACCATCCTTGTTTTATTTCTGGTATTTGAATTTCTCCAATATTTATAGATAATATATTATTTATCCCTATTGTTATTACGCTTACTATTAATATTGGTACTATATATTCACTCACTCTTAGTACTCCATTTACATTTGTTAAAAAAACTAAAAAACACAATATAACTAAAATTAAGCTTCCTATTATTTTATTTATTTCTATTTCTTGTTCAAAATAAGCTCCAAAACCTGCTATCATTATATAAAAACTTGCTAATAATAATATATTTAATATTATATTTATAATCTTTATTATTTTTTCATTTTTTATAAATAATCTTAAAAATTCTTCATAACTATCTATTTTATTAACATATATTATTCTGAAGCTTTTAAATATTAAGAAACTTAGCAAACAACATGTTACTATTATACCAAAAAGTCCTTGTATTCCATAGCAATAAAAAAACGAATAGATTTCCTGCCCTGATGCAAATCCAGCTCCTATTAGAGCTCCTATTATTACTAATATAATTGAAATTGTTTCTCTCATATTTACCTCTTATATTAGTATATTTATAGTTTCTTATTAATATAACTAAAAAGGAGACAGTCAATTCTTTTAACTGTCTCCTTGATAGCTATTTTCTTCTTCTAACTTGCCATACTACTATTCCAACTCCAATTACTAATACCGGTAAAATGAATATTATTGTTTTTATTATTGCATCTTCTTGATCTGTTACTGTATATTTTTCTTCTTCACTTGTTTTTCTTATTGTTATTGTATCTGTTCTTTCTGTTAAGTGTGAAATTGAATTTAATATTACATCTTCATTATTATGTAAATTTACTGCATACATATAATATTGATTGCTTATTGGTACTTGTAAATTTGAAGCACATATTTCATTTGAAAATATTATTAGTTCAGATGAAATATCGTCTGATATTTTCTTAGTTACTAATGCCCCTACAATGCTTGAGCCTTCTTCTCCATCTTTATCAGTTCTTGAATATGTATCTATATCAAAATTTGTTCTTACAAAAGATTTTTCTCCTGTTGTAGCTATTGTTTCATATTCAACACCTAGTTCATTTAGTTTGTCTTCATCTGCAAATTGTATTTTTCCTGGATCTGTTAAACACATCTTTAATGACATATCTATATCTTGCATATAGCTTGCATTTGCTGATACTACTACAAATTCTGGCGCATTTTGAAGCATTTTAGCACTATCTTGTTCAAATATTGCTCCATATTCCATTGATATTCCATATTGTGCTAATATTTGATCAAAGTTTGGAGTATCTATATCTAATACATTTTGAGATGTTAACATCATTATTTTTCCACCTCGTTGAATGTATTCAGATATTCTATCTCTTTCTAGTTCTGTAATATCTTTGGCTAATGTAGTAATTATTAAACAATCGCAGTCTTCTGGCACTTCTCCTTTTATCAATATATCTAAATATTCCACTTCATTAGACTCTTCTTTTAGTTTTGAAATTATGCTTGCTAATGATTCTTCTGTTTTATAATATGCCTTTCCTGAAAGTATATATATTTGTGGTTTTTCGTCTAGAGTTATTTCTACTATTGCATTAGTTATAGCTTCTTCTGTTCTATCTACTTGTTCATAAGTAGAATAATCAATTGTGTATAAATCACTTATTGATAATGTTTTTTCTTTATTATCTGTTTTTACTACTATTAAGCTGTCATTATTTTCTAGGTTATATTTGGTCATTAAATCAACTCTTGATGATAGATCTAAAATTTCTTCTATTTTTATCTTGTCTGTTGATTTTGTATATTTTTTTGCATATTCTATTACATAATTGTAATTATTCATATTTATTAATTGAATTGTTATTTCTTTATCTAGTTTTGAGATTTTATCTTTTGTTTCACTTGATAAAGAATATAACTTTTTTTCAGTACAGTCTAAATCTTCTAAATTAATTTTCTCAACTCCCCAATTTAGTAGTATATAACATGCAATTACTATAACTACTAAAGCTGCTGTGGTAGTGCCTTTTATTAGCCACTTGTTTTTTATTATTTCTAAAAGCTTTTTCACTATTTCCCTCTCCTATCTATTTTACCAATTTTCTTCTTTGCATTACAATGATTGTAAACGCTGTAAACATTCCTGTAAATGATACTAATCCTACTATTTCACTTAAGGAAATGACTCCACTAGGGAATTTTTGATAAAAGTCCATTATTGCTAAATTTGAAAATACACTATTTAAGTTTTCCATAAATAATGACATTATTAAAAATGCTATTGTTATTATTCCTGCTATTATTTGGTTTTCTGTTATGCTTGATGCAAACATTCCTATTGATAATGCTGCACTACTTACTAATACAAATCCTAACATATTTACTAATACTACAGTTATGTTTGGTGAACCAAAATAGCTTACTATAAAGAAATATACAAATGATACTAATAGTGTTATTACTATTACTGCTAATGCAGCTAATAGTTTTCCCATTACAACACCCACCATACTTACCGGCGATGTTAATATTAATTGTTCTGTGCCTGTTTTTCTTTCTTCTGCAAACATTCTCATTGTTAATATTGGCACTATTATCATTAATCCATACAATGCTGTATAATAATATAATGCTCCTAAGTCAACAGATCCTGATTGTGGTACTGTTATATAAAAGAATACACTAAATACAAATAGAAATATTCCTATTACTACATATCCTATTGGAGATAAAAAGTAACTCTTAAATTCTTTTTTAAATATTGCCCACATTATTCTTTTCCTCCTTCTTCTTCTTTTTCATTACTATTATCACTTTTATCTTCTATATTTTCTTTTGAAGGTGTGTCTATTAATTGCATAAATGCATCTTCTAGTGTTGCATCTGCTTTTTTCATTTCAAATATTGTTATTCCTTCTTTTGCAAGAATTTCAAATATATTTTTTCTTAGGTCAATTTCTTTGTCTGTTGATATAATGTATTTTTTAGTTTTATCTTCATTTTCTGTTATAAGTTTTACTTCTTGTACATCTTCTAGTTTTTCTTTAATTGTATCCATTTTGTTTTCTGGATCTTCAACAGTAACATATACCGAATTGTCTTTTACTACTTTTTTCTCCAGATTTTCTGGTGAATCTATTGCTACTATTTCTCCTTTATTTATTATTATTACTTTATTACATATTTGACTTACTTCTGATAATATATGAGAACTTAATATTACAGTATGTGTTTTTCCTAGTTCTTTTATAAGTGCTCTTATTTCTGTTACTTGTTTTGGATCAAGCCCAACCGTTGGTTCATCTAATATTATTACTTTAGGATCACCAACTAACGCTCCTGCCATACTTACTCTTTGTTTATATCCTCTTGATAAATTTTTGGTTAATTTCTTTTGTACTTCTGTTAATCCTGTTTCTTCTATTGCTTTTAATACTTTTTCTTTCTTTTCTTTTTTATCTACACCTTTTATTTCTGCCATATATGTAACAAATTCTTTTACAGTTAAATCACCGTATAGTGGCACTCCCTCTGGCATATAACCAATTTGTTTTTTAGCTTTTTTAGGTTTTTTTGAAATGTCATATCCGTCCACAATTATTTTTCCTGATGATGGCTCAATAAATCCTGTTATCATGTTCATTGTTGTACTTTTACCAGCACCGTTTGGTCCTAAAAATCCTACAATTTCTCCCTCTTCTATTTCAAAGCTAATGTTTTTTACAGCTATAAAACTACCGTATTTTTTTGTAATATTTTCAACTTGAATCACAAATTTATCCTCCTCGTTTTTTAATCTTAACACATATTACCATTTTCTGTTTCTCTTGTAAATATAATTCACATACTTTTCACATTTATTTACGGATAGTGGAAAAAGCGAATATTTTTTATGTTGTTTCATATCTATTTAAAAAGTGAGGTTTGTATGCAATATTTATATCCTTTTATGATTTCTTTTATTTTTATATTTTTGTCTGAACTTGGTGATAAAACTCAAATATTGGTTTTGTCTTTTTCAGCAAAAAATAAGGCTTCTAGTATACTAATTGGTGTTGCTTTAGGTACACTTCTTAGCCATGGAGTTGCTATTATGTTTGGTAGCAAATTAAGTTGCCTTGGTAATGAGTTATTTATCTTTTATCTAAAAATTTTAACATATTTAACTTTTATTTTGTTTGGTATAATTGGTTTTATTAATTTAGCAAAAAAATCTGGTTCTTCATCTTCTGAGTTAGAGGCAAAACCAAATTCTTCTTTTGTTAAATTTATAACTTCTTTATTTAATAACTGTATATTTATTGTTGCATCTACTATTGCTATAGGAGAACTTGGTGATAAAACTTTTTTAGCTTCTATTGGTCTTGGTGTAGAATATCCCCTTTTTAGAATTCCTCTAATTTGTGGTTCTATCTGTGGAATGGTTGCAAGTGACTCTATTGCCATCTTTTTTGGCAAATTATTAGGAAGTAAAATTTCTTCTAATACAATTGATTTTTTGTCTAATATGATTTTTATATTGTTTGGTGTTATAGGCATTATGAGTGTTCTTATATGATTAAGAAAAAACAAGACCCGGGACTAAATTTCCCTTAGGGAAAAAGTAGACCCGGGACCAAATTGCCCAATTTATTCTATTCCTAAATATTCATTATATGTAATTTCTCTATCTATAATTTTATCTGATTTTATATCTATAATTCTATTTGCTACTGTTTGTGTTAGTTGATGATCATGTGACGTAAATAATATATTTCCTTTAAATTTACTCATCCCCTCATTTACAGATGTTATACTCTCCATGTCTAAGTGATTTGTTGGTTCATCAAATATTAAGAAGTTAGCTCCTGAAAGCATCATTTTTGATAATACACATCTTACTTTTTCTCCTCCTGAAAGTACTTTTACATCTTTCAATGCCTCATCTCCTGAAAATAACATTCTTCCTAAAAATCCTCTAACGTATGTTTCATCTGGATCTTTAGAATACTTTCTAAGCCAATCTGTTAGGTTTTCATCTGTTTCGAATAAATAGTTATTGTCTTTTGGGAAATAGCTTTGAGTTATTGTTGTTCCCCATATTAGTTCTCCTTCATCTGGCTCCATTTCTCCTGCAATTATTTGAAATAATACTGTTTTAGCATTTTCATTGTCTGCTAAAAAGGCTATTTTATCTCCTGTTTTTACAGTAAAAGATATGTTGTTTAGTATTTTTTCTCCATTAATTGTTTTTGAAATATTTTTTACTTGTAATATTTCTTTTCCTGGTTCTCTATCTGGCTTAAAATCTACATATGGATATTTTCTATTTGATGGTTTTATTTCATCTAATTCTATTTTTTCAAGTGTTTTCTTTCTTGATGTTGCTTGTTTTGATTTTGAAGCATTTGCACTAAATCTAGCTATAAATTCTTGTAGTTCTTTTATTTTTTCTTCTTTCTTTTTGTTTTGTTCTTTCATTTGTTTTAATGCTAATTGGCTTGACTCATACCAGAAATCATAGTTTCCTGGATATACTTTTATTTTTCCAAAGTCAACATCTGCTATATGCGTACATACTTTATTTAAAAAATATCTATCATGTGATACTACTATTACTGTATTTTCAAAATTTATTAAAAATTCCTGTAACCAGTTTATACTTTTTAGGTCTAAGTCATTTGTTGGCTCATCTAATAACAATACATCTGGATTTCCAAATAAGGCCTGAGCTAACAATACTTTTACTTTGTCTCTAGCCTCTATTTCACTCATTAATTTATAATGGTTTTCTGGGATAATTCCTAAATCATTTAATAACATTGCACTATCAGATTCAGCATTCCATCCATCTAATTCTGCGAATCTTTCTTCTAATTTTGCTGCTTTCATTCCATCTTCTTCTGAAAAATCTGGCTTCATATATATTGCTTCTTTTTCTTTCATTATGTCGTATAATTCTTTATTTCCCATCATTACTGTATCTATTACTGAGTATTCTTCAAATGCAAAGTGATCCTGTTTTAGTACTGATAGTCTTTCTCCTTTTTCTAGTGATACCTCTCCTTTGCTTGGTTCTATTTCTCCTGATAATACTTTCAAAAATGTTGATTTTCCTGCTCCATTAGCTCCTATTATTCCATAACAGTTTCCTTTTCCAAATTTTATATTTACATCCTCAAATAAGACTCTTTTTCCAAATCTAACTGTTACTCCATTTGCTGTTAACATGGCTTCCTCCTTTTATGCGATTTTTAACTCTTTCTATTATAATTGATTTACCTATTTTTGTCAATTGGTATATTCACTATTGCATATTTAGTCGTTTTATGTTATTTTATAGATAAGGTGATATTGTATGAAGAAAAAATTAAAAATAGTAAATAAATGCCGTTTTATTATTGCATTTTTTGTATCAATTGCTATATTAGTACTACTTGGTTTTGGAGCTTATAAGATATTATTTAATAGGACTTCTAATGAAAATACTACAATTTCAGATTCAAATACTACTAATAATACGGTAGAAACACCAGCAAAAAAAGAGGATATACATATTTCAATGAGTGTAATTGGAGATATTATGTGTCATAATTCACAATATACAGATGCATATCTTGCTTCTTCTGATACTTATGATTTTTCTTATGTTTTTGATAATATAAAAGATTATATTGGTAAAGCTGATGTAGCTATTGGTAACTTAGAAACTACTTTTGCCGGAAAAAAGAGAGGTTATAGTAATTATCCTAGATTTAATAGTCCTGAACAATTAGCTACTGATTTAAAGGAATTAGGTATTGATGTTCTTTCAACAGCTAATAATCATAGTATGGATACTGGTTATTCTGGCCTTGTTAGTACTTTAAATTTTTTAGATGAAGTTGGTATATCACATACTGGTACATATTCTTCAATAGAAGATCAAAATAAGGTTTTAGTTAAAGATATTAATGGAATTAAAATCGCTTTTTTAGCTTTTACATATGGAACTAATGGAATTCCTGTTCCAAAAGATAATAGTTATTGTATTAATCTTATTGATGAAGATTTAATTTTGAAGCAGCTTGATGTTGCCAAAAAGCAAAATCCTGATTTAATTTGTGTTAATATGCATTGGGGAAATGAATATCAATTAAAACAAAATGATACCCAAAAAAATTTGGCAGATTTATTATTTAAAAATGGTGTTGATGTTATATTAGGAAGCCATCCTCATGTTCTACAACCTATGGAAAAAAGAACTGTTACTCTTGAAGATGGTACAACTAAAGATTGCTTTGTTATATATTCTTTGGGTAATTTTATATCTGGACAGACAAAGGATAATACAAAAAATTCAGTTATTTTGAATATAAATTTTACTAAAAATGGTGAAACTGATAAAACAACTATAGATTCTGTTTCATATGTGCCTATTTATATGTATAAAGCTTCTTCTGGCAATACTAAAAAATTTCGTGTTCTAGATATTGAAAAGTCTATTGCTGATTATGATTCTGGAGTAGATAAATCTATAGGTGCTACTACATATTCTACTTTGAAAAAAGAACTTACTAAGATTAAAAATACTATGGGAGAAAATATTGATTTTAAAAATTAAATAAATAGAACTCTACAATAATTGTAGAGTTCTTAAGTTTGGTGCACCATAGAGGATTCGAACCTCCGACCATTTGATTAAGAGTCAACTGCTCTACCAACTGAGCTAATGGTGCATAACAATAATTATTATAATACTAAAGAGCTCACTTGTCAAGACATGTGAGCTCTTTTTATTTTAATAATCATTATTTTATATCTCTATACTTTTTATTTTGATGTATAAAATATATTGATGTTATTATTAATGTAGCTAATATTACATAGGCAATTACATTTAATCCAGTATATGGTAAAGGCTCTTTTGCTACAGTATTGTCTTTAATTTCATTATCTTCTGTTACAAATTTGAATTCACTGCTAAAGTAGTTAATTAAATTTTTACTACCATTTTCTTCTATTTTTGCTTGGCACAATGCAACATCTTCTACTGTATTATATATTCCATTATCATCTTCTAATTCCATATAAATAAAATAGTAAGCTTCATTGACTAATTCTACATTATTAAGTACTCCTAAATTTTCTCCTAAAGATAATGTTCCTGTAGAAATAGCAGATTGGCTTTTAGCATAATTTAATAAATTTGATAACGAATCATTTGTATTATCATTAATTGATTTTAATAATTCCATATCTGTAATTCTTCCTATTTTGTAATTAACTTTTCTTGAAGCACTATATACTTCTCTACAAGATATATTTGTACTATCAGAGTTATAATATCCAATAATTCTTTTTGTTAGTTGGAGTTGAGTTAATCTAGTAATTTCTTTTGCTTCTACTACAATTTTAGTTTTAGATTCTGTATAGTTGTTTTCTATAATCCAAAGATAAATTTTTCCTTTTGATTCTATTACATTTTTTAAATCTGATGCGCTTATCTTTCCATCTAATAACATTTTATAATTGTTTAAACTAATACTATCTATATTAACTGTATCCGTTTTATCATTAGATAAATATATATAATAATGTGTTGTATTTGAGTTTTTAAAATCAACATTTTTTATTAATAAATTTGGAGTTGTATGATCTGTATCTGTATATCCACTCCATTCATATGTTGCTTTACTGAAGTCTGTCCATTCAATTGTCTCAGATGACTGATTTGCAATAATAGTTTTTGTTAATAATTCACTAATATCAATTTTAACTGTTGATACTCCTATATCTGTTGTTTCTTCATAAATAATATCTTGTACATTTAATGTTCCTATATCTTCAGATGTTATTGTATATGTGTATGTTAAATAATCTGTTATTGTTTCTATTGTATCTGGTAAAATTGTCCTGATTTCACTGTCTCCAAATTGAATTGTTAACTTAGGTAAGTCTTGTAAAGCATTAATATTAGCTGTTAGTTTAAATATTACTTTATCTCCTGTTACACAGTTTCCAGACTCCATATTTGTTACTTCAAAATCTCGTATATCATCTACTGTTACTGTTGTAGCATTAGACAAGTTTGGTATGCTTAATACCATAATCAAAGTTATTATTAAAAATAGGATTTTAAATTTTATTTTCATTTGTACCTCCATTCTTTATTTTTATTTTATATTTTTATTATTTTTTTGTCAAGAGTTTATAAAAGAACTATAACAATTATAGATAATTGTTATAGTTCTTTTTATTTTAGTATTTATCTTTATATCTTATTAGTAATTATCCAATTACTTTTTTCTTTATTAAGTATATTCCTCCTGCTAGAACTATTAGTGCTACTGCTCCTACTGCTATATATATTATTGTATTATTTTCTAGTCCTGTTGGTGGTGTTATTCTTATTGTAATCATGTCGTCATCTTGTTCATGTAAAGTTGCTCCATTCTTTAAAGATATAATATTATTTTGTATATCATTTTTTGTCATATCTTTATCTATTGTCCTCTTCAAAGAAGGTAAATAATCACCTGGCTTATAAGTTTTTGTTATTTGTTTTCCATCGTTTACACTATCTATATTTCTTGCAATCTTTCCATTTAATTGTAAGATTTCTACATGATTTTCATAAGTATAATCTTCTGCTTGATTTGCTAGTAATTTACTTGCAAATAAGTTTAATGTCTTAGAACTTCCACTTGTAACATTGTAGAAATAATTTGTCTTAAAGATTAAGTAATTTTCTTTATTCAATTTTTCTTTTGTTTTTTCTGATATTAATCCTTGTTCTCGTAATATATCAGCTGGTGATTTAACTGTTCCATCTGCATTAGTTCCAGGTTTTACTTGCTCCCACCTATAAGTTGTTACACCAGTTGTGTCATTGGTAAATGTAAGTTTATTTATTCCATTTACATCATCTCTATTAGTTTCATCTCCAACTGTACAAGTTAGTTCTGGATCTACGTAGTCAACAAGCCATTCTACTGTTGATATAATTAACGGTGTTGTTTGCTCACCATAATAATAATAATTTGCATTTCTGTTTTTAGTAATAAAGCATTTGTTTTCATCAATGTCATTATATTCATATTCGTATTCATAGTCTTTTTCACTATTATTAGTTACAGTTATAGCATATGTTATATCAAGTCTTGCTCCTTGGATTGATTCAGAATCCATTTCTATGTAAAGGAATTTTTCTTTTGCTTTTACAGCATCGGCTCTAGTTTTAATGTCTTTATCTCCTAATGCTTTTACATAATTCATTTTTTCTGCATATGGATTTCCTTCTGTTAATACTTGTCCATTTGCTAATGTAATTTTTAAATTTGATATTGTTTTATCTACAACTATATCTTCTCTTGCTCTTTCTATAATACCAAAGTCAAATATTGTCCAATCATGATCAAATTTTCCATTTTTCTTTTCACCATCTATATTAACATCTGAATTTTGATCTTTAGTATACTCTATCTGTACTCTAAATGGTCTGGTATATGCTGACATATTTACTGGGTCATCAAAATTTGAATATTTTAATGATTGTACTCTTAATCTCTCTTTAAGATCATCTACTGCTATTGAATAATTGTTGTTTGTTGTTAGATGCCACATTGTACTATTATTTGAACCGTTTATCATATTCTTAATTATAGGTTCTGTTATTACTGTAGATTTATAGTTTCTAGCATTAATAATATTATTATTTATTTTTGTTTGTAAATCTACTGAATATGTATTTGGAGACTTATCTACATCTACTAATGTTGTTTTATCATTTCCGTATGTATATCTAATTATATAATTATCTACTACTACACCTTCTGTTGTGTCTTCTCCAAACTGATAATGTCCATCTGATTTTGTATATGCAACAGCTAATTTTCTTTCAGCTCTATTACCAGATATATAATATAAATATGCTGGTTCTGTAGTTCCATCATCATTTACTTTTAGTAATTGAACTTGTACTCCTTCTACTGAATTTTCTGTACTTGAATTGTATTTACCATCTCCAATTCTTTCTCCTGTTCTAGTGTTTGTGTCTTCCCATACCGTTCCTGATATTATCTTATAGTTTGGATCTTTACATAATACAAATGTTGGAGCAATGTCTGTATCGTCCTCATTTGGGCCTTTTCCAGGTACTGTATTTCCTGGTGCTGAATCTTGGTCTATTCCAGCATATCGTCCGCCTGTCCATCCCTTTTCTTGTGCTGTTTCAGTCTCCGCACACATAGTATTACTTCCATAGAATGAAGAATAAGCATATATTTCTGAAATATTCTTTAATAAGGCATCCTCAGTTAGCAATCTCTTTATAACATTATCATTTACCCTGTATTCTACCTGTATAATATCTGACATTTGTCCAGGTTGAATAATTTGTCCACTCAGAGCCTGACTATACATAGCTTTATATTTTCCATTATAAGTATCACCATATTTGCTTGGACTTGTCCAAGGTCCTGCATTAAATGTATAATTAGCATCATAGTAATTTACTATTTCTTGAACCCTTGCAGATAGCGTAGTAGACTGATTTTTTACTCTTATGTCATAAGTAACATATACTTGTAAATCTTCTGTTCCATGTTTATTTACATATGCTATGTCTGATGGATTTACAGGTCTACGATATTCTTGTGTGTATTTTCCTGTAAATTTAACCGTATAATCAAATAGTTCTTCATTTGGACTTTGAATTCCTCTAGAATTATATTTGTATGTATATTCTTGCCCTTTCATAATTACTCTTACTTTATTAATATCTGATACTATTGCTAAGTCTGGTTGCTCTCTTCCTACTAATCCTAAGTTCATGTTGTATATGTGCCATTCATCTATTTCTTGATCATAATAATGATGTGTACATCTATGAGAACCATGCTTTTTACATGATACCCTATGTGTGTATTCATCATAGCAATATCTACTTGTTTCTGTTTCAGCATATCTACTTAATAAACTATTTACACCTGTCAGTTTAGTATTTGCTCTTACAGTAAAATCCGTAATATCTTGTTGTAATTGTGATGAATTATTTCCTGTTGTATATGATAATCCAAATCTACGTGTTCCATTACTTTTAACTTCATCTTTTGTTATTTCTTCAAATTGATTATCCAATAATTTTCTTGAGTTTTCACTTTCTGTTGCTTTTGATGTATTTGATCCAGATGTTGTTGCAGCTACAGTTGTATATTTCAATCCATTATATTTAAATTCTATGTACGAATTGTTTAACTCTCTATATTGACTGGTGTTATAATGATATGTATGATTATATATACGTATATTTTGTTCCATTCTATAGTACCCACTTGAATCAGTTGTTGTATTAGCTAAAACATCTCCATTAGCATTCTTCCAATAGACTTCTACTCCTTCTATTCCTTTTTCTCCTGAACTTTTTTTACTATCTATTGTATTACCTTTTCCATAGAATCCATCTTCCCATACAATACCTTCTACTGATACATTTCCATCTCCAGGTCCTGGATTCTCTTCTTCTGGTTCTTCCTTCCAGTTTTCTAATTGTATTGTTTTTGATTCTTTTTCATCAATTTGTATAGTCCAACTTTGGCCTATATTATAATCATTATTATAACCTTCGTTTGGATTTCTTGTTTCTGTTATAGTATATGTACCTGCAGTTAATCCTTTTATATTAATTGAACTATATCTTGACAATCCTGTTGTAAATTCCAAAGCATCTAACTTGTTTTCAGAATATCCTACAATTTCATTATTATATGATGAAATATATTTTCCTATTGTATCATTTTTTATTATAAATGATACTTTTGCTAGTTCAGTTCCTGATTCTTCATCAACTTTGTTAATAGTTAACTCTGTCTTTGGAACTTCTTCTGGAATAGCTATCATCAAATATTGAAGTCTTTTTGCACCTTTATGCTCCAGAATATATATTTTTATTTTTTTATTATATTGATCAAGTACACCATTTAGTGATGCTTCTCTAACTTCATCAATTATTGGAACTACATATGTCCAACCATCTTTTGTTGTTTCATCCCAGTTAACTCCATTTTCCCCAAAACTATCTGACGAATAGATATCCTGTAGTCCAAAATAGTCTCTATTACTTAGTTGTGGTCCATCATTTATAACTATTCCATTTTCATCTTTAACTTGATCAGGATCCCATTCTAGCCATGTAAACAAATACATATATAATGCTTTTTGAGCTTTTGTATAATTTTTATATTCACCATATCTATTTTCATATCTAGATAATATTTCAGCTAATATAATATTTGAATTATCTTTTCTGCTAATACTTGTTCCTGGGATGCTAAGTTCATCACCATTAATTTCCATGTATTTTGTTACTGTATAACTATATATATTAGGTAAGTCTTGATTGTGTTCCATACAGTATAATTCTGTACTTCCCTTTAATGTTGTATTTCCTATCATTAATGTTTGTCCTATTGCATTAGTTCCTAGATCATCTGCTTTAAATTTATTAACGTAATCAATACAGTCTTGTTTTCTTTCATCAGAAAACCATTCTGTATAATCCGAATTATTTTTAATTTTATCAACAATGGCTGGATCAACGTAATCATAGGAATCAGCATAAGAAATATTATACATTAATATTATTAATAGTGCAGTTGTTAATGTTGTTATTACTATTTTTATTTTACTCATTGCTTTTACCTCCTTTCCTTTAATTTATGCCTTTACTTTTTTTAAATATCAAATATATTGCAAAGCCTATTAATGCTGTGTTAATTATTATTAATATTGTATATGATACGTTTTTAGCTCCTGTACTTATACTTATAATAACATCTGCTGCTCCAAGGTCATCTTCACCTTTTACTAAATTATTTGGTGTTGAATCTGTATCTACTTTTCCAATATCATTAAAGCATTCTTCTATTTCTGCTCTATTATTAATTAATCCTGTATTATTTTCTGTCATTTTCTTCGTTAATATTAATTTAACTTCTCTTGTTTCACCTGGTTGTATTCTATCATTTGCTAAACTCTTTGTATGTAAATTTTCTCCTGCTAAATACCAATCAGGGTTTAATTCAGAGCTGAATTCTAGTCCGCTTGGTAAATAGTCCACAATACTATTTACATTTCCAGCTAATTCTCCTGTATTTTTTACTCTTATTGTATATTCTAATACTACTACGGAATTATTCAATTGTTTTCTATTTATCTCAACCTTTTGAAATACTGAATCATTGTATTCATATGTTTTTGTTCCTTTTTGATTTTGTATAGAAATTCTACTTATATATTTATTTAATTCTAAATCAAAATTCAATTTTTCTTTTAATCCTATATTAATATTAGTAATATTTTTTGTTAAATTAATTGTATTGGTTACTGCATACAATTTTTCATTTCCATCTATTGTAATTGCTTTTAAAACAACATTTGAATTTTTGCTCTCTTCAATTCCATCTTTCATATAATCAGTTAGTTCATATTGTGTTATATCATATTCAAATAGAACAATATATTCCCCTTTAGTTATATTAGTAAATATATATTCTCCATCTTCGTTTGTTGTTGTTTCTATTATATTATCATTAAAATCTTTAGCAATATCATTTGTTAAAACATCAAATAATTTTACATTTACATTTGATAATAGTTTTTCATTTGATTCTTTTTGTCCATTCTGATTTTCGTCTAACCAAGCCTTTCCTCTAATGTTATATGTTTTATTAATATTATTATTGCCATTATCGTTATTATTATCACCATTGTCGTCACTATTGTTGCCATTATCGTCATATTCGTTTTCGAAAATATGTGATACTTCTTCAGAAGTGTCAACAATTTTTGACAAAACTTTCACTTTAGCAATATTAGTAATTTCTTCTGTTTCAAATTGTTCATCTGTATACTTTACTTTTGTTATGATTGTTAGTTGAATTTTTTCTTCAGGTTTTATAAAAATAGAATAATCTATATTATTGCTAATTTTATAAATATAAGTTTCATTTTCATTTACATCTGTTGTTTGAAATTTTACATCTCCATTAACACTTATTTCTTGAACTTTTAAATATTCAGAAATGTCATCAATTATAGATATAGATTGTATATAAGTTCCTGTACTTTCAATAGTCATATTATATTCAATTATATCACCAATGTGAACATATTCTCCATTATTTGGAGTTGTTAATTTGATAGTTGCTCCTGATTTTTCTACATCTCTTATTACTATATTTGATCTATATGTTTTTCCATCAGTATCTGTTACTTTTAAGGTTACTTTTATATTTTCTAAAAGTTCTTCTTTTACTGTAGCTGTTAGTTTTAAGTATATTACATCATTTGCGGATATTTCGCTTATAGGATTATTATTGGCATCTGTTATATTAGTTATATTTGAGTCTGTATCTTTTAAGTATTTTACAGTTAATCCTTCTGTTATTATTTGCATATTTAAACCATCTAGTGTTTCATTAGACAAGTTTTCTATAAATAATCCATATTGTAATGTTGTTCCTGGTGTAACAGCAATTCTTTCATCAGTAATGTTTTTAATTGTTACTCTAAATTTTGATGTATCTAATATTGTTTTTAATTCTTGACTCTCTGTAGTAACTTCTTGATATATTGCTATTGCTTTATTTGATATTTGTTGTTCTTCTGTTATATCCATATTTACTCTTACATCATAATTGATTGTATATTCTTGTCCTGGTGCTAATGTTGATATTGATTCACTTTTTTCTTTTATGTCTAGCTTTTCTTCAAAATATGAAGCTCCTGAATATATATATCCTAAATCTTCATTTCCTTGGTCTTCTCCTGTATTTTCTGCTGTGGCTTTTTCAGGTTCTACATAGACAGTACCTTCTGGAACTCCACCTTTAATTACAACATTTTCTAATGTTTGTGTTCCATTATTTTTTACTGTAGCAGTATATCTTATAACTTCTCCTGCTTTTACTGTATCTCCACTATTTAAAGTTTCGTTTCCAACTGTTGCTGATATTTTTGTTTCTAACTTAACACCTTGTCCAGTTGTAATTCCGACTAAAGTAGATTTAACTTTTTGCGCTGTCGTATCAGTTCCTTCATTATATATAACTTGATATCCAGCATATGATATTAAATCATAATCCAATGTTAATGGTAATGTTACTGTATATGTTGTACTAAATGTTTCTGCATTTGCTATTGTTGGTATTACTATTAAATATGCTCTTGGATTTGCAACTTCTGCTAAATTTTGTTTCCATCCATTGTTTGTATCATTTATATCTGATGTAGCATTCATATTATTTGTATAATATACAGTGGCATTTGACGCTGTTATTGCTGATTTTAATGTCGTTGTAAATGTATTTTTAATAGTTTCTGTTCCATATGTAAATTCTCCGCTTGTTGGTAATATTCCTAATATTTTTACATTATTTACATCACTTTTTGTATTATTTACTAATGATACATCAAATTTTACATCTGTTCTACCAGCTGTATTTTTGTCCACATTTGCTAATTGCTTATCTTGGCTTATTCCTCCAATTCCTTCTATATTATAAGTTTCAATATTATTTACAGGTATTAAGCCACTTGGTGATACTATAGCTATTTCTTTTTCAACCACTCCCATGTCTGTTCTTCCACCGTCATATTGAGCAGCATTCTCGTTTGTATATGTCATTGTTATTTTGTCTGTACTACTTGGAGTCAATTTTGATAATGTCATATTTAAATTTATTTGCAAATATACTTGTGTTTCTGTCTCTGGATAACTCATTTGTTCTCCATTTAATATTATATTTATAATTTTATTAGTTTGATCATATTCAGCCTTTATCTCAAATTCATCTGAATATAAACGATTTATACTATTTACCTTTATTGCTTCTACAGATTTTGGCAACTGAATTTGTATTGTTGGATTTTTATATAAATCATATTGTACTCCATCTGTAATTAATTTTATTCCTAGTATAAGTTCATTATTTGTTGTCATTGTTGACAATGTATCTTTATTTACTGTTAATTCTGCTTTTGTTATTGTTTCTTTTAATTCTATGCTTGATTCAATGGAATTCTCTACAACTTGACTTTCTCCTAACATTCCAGTTACAGTATTTTTTAAAGTTATTGTTTTTAAATTTTTTATTTGTTCTGCTTTATAAGAATTTTCTCCAATTGCTTTTGTATATTCAATTTCAAGTACTCCTGCTTTTTCTGGCTTACTTGTTATTATTGTTATTTCGTTCACATCTGTTGTATAATTTACCACAATATTTCCGTTTTCATTTACTTCCGTATCTTTTGTAACATATTGTATTGTTTCTCCATCATTTATTTGAATACTTCCATCCTGTCCTAAAATTGATAACATTTTTTCCTTATTTATTTCTGTTCTTAAAAATTTAGTATTAGCATCTAATTCTGTACCTTTTTCTGTTTTAAACGCGTCTGGACCTTCATGTATTCTTATACTATCCACAAGTTCTAAATTTGTAATTTCTAGTACTGTTTTTGTTTTATATTCAATATCTTGTTTTTGTTCAGATTTTGAATTTACATATAACTGTCCTTTATATAACTCCGTAGTATTTTCTTCAATTTTTGTTGAAATTGTTTTATTTAATGATTGATTTTGAATACCTTTTGTATATTCAGCTGTATATGTATTTGATGAATTATATAGTGTTATTTCTGAATTCGTTTTTATTTCAACAGTACTTGCATCTACATTTTCACTATAAATTAAAGTTACTACTAATTCATCATAAGAATTTTTATTCCATGTTATATTATTTTCCCCATCAGGTTCATTTTTTAAAGTTATTTGAAGTTTTCCATTTTCATTTTCATTTTTGTAATCTTCTATATTATAGTCTGCTTTTCCATTTGTTGCTTTTGTTTCTAATGCTAATATTTTGACTTCTTCAGGTTGTTCTGAACTTAATTGTGGAACTTCAACTTCTAATATTGTTTGACTAACTGGATATTGGTTGTCTGATAGTCTTGATTTTATTAAAAGTTGTACAATTCTTTTATTTGTTCCTTTTAACGAAATTACATCATTTGTTATTATATCTGTTGTTAGTTCTGCTGACGCACTTTCATCAACTTCAAAATTTGCTTTAATTGTTTTTGTTGCTTCTATATCTAAACCTTTATATGTTGTTTCCATATATTGTCCTGTTAATTTGATTGTTGAATTCATTGATAACTCATCAGCTTTTATTGTTTCTGATATAACAGGTTCAATATCAAGTTCAATCTCAACTGTAGCTCCTGCATTTATTTGTTTTAAATTAACTTTATTTCCTTCTATGTTTGATATATCACTTGATAGAATGTTGTTTTTAATTTTAAAATTGCTTTCTTGCAACTCTATAGATCCATTAAAGTAACCTTCATTTTTTACTTTAATTTCAGCATACATTTTTAGTTCTTCTTTTTTTATGCTTTCATTGATACTGTCTACTCTTGTTCCATTTTCATTTTTAAAGTATACTGAGAATTCAATATTATCATTGTTCGTTGATTCATCTAATGTTGCCGCATAGCTTATTAAGTTAGATCCTAGCACAAAGAAATCCGTAGCCATGATTGTTATTATCATTAATAAAGCTATTATCTTTTTTAATAATTTTTTCTCCATCTTGTTTTACCTCCATTTATATTTTTACTTATTGACCAGTTGTTCCTGTTCCAACACGTACTATTCTTTTCATTGCATTATATGTATCTTTAGATAGTAATGTTGTTGAAACAACTTTGCCATTTAATTTAACTACTTTATATGCTTCAACTTTTCTGCCATTGCTTCCTGCTTGGACTACAACTTCTTTCCCTACTGGTAAACTTGGATCTTGAATATACTGCGTTGTATATGCTATTGTTGCAATTTTCTTTGTTTCTATTGATATATCATATTCAACATCCTCTTTTATTCCCCATATTGAAACTGTTGCAACTCCTCCATTCACTGTTGCTTCAATTCTAACAGGATAGCTTCTTGTATTTACAAACTTGAAATCTTGTGATCCCCATACTACTGTTGCATCTTTTCCAGCTGGTAAATATGATGTTACAAATTGATGATTTCTTCTAGCTGTAACTTTTAAATTTGCCATTACTACTGCATCATATAATGTTGATGATATCTGACAAATTCCTCCTCCTAAACCATTAACAACTTCACCATTTGAGTATACTGCCGCTTCTTTGTATCCGTTTGCAATAGTTCTTTCTCCTACAATTTTATTATAAGAAAATTCTTCATTTGGCATAAGCACTGTTCCGTTTATTTTTTGTGCTGCTAATTTTAAATTAGTTGTCCTGTTTACATTGCTTGCAACATATTTTGTTGAACATGTTCCTACTTTATCTGGGAATGCTTCTGTTCCTATATCTTTTACTGTTTTTGTTGGTTTTGTTATAACCAATGGTATTTCATATTCTTCTTTTTGTTCTGTTAATGCTACTTTTGCACTTTCCACATCAAAGTCTATTCCATCTTTTTCTGGATATATTGTAAATGGTTCTTTTGTGTAATATGCGTTTTGTACTTCTGTATATACTTCTTGGTGTATTTTATCTATGTCTATTTTTTCTGGCTCTGCAGTAACTATAGGTATTATAATGTTTTGCTCGTCATCTGTGTCTGTTTTTAGAACTTTATAAATTTCTTCTAACAGTTGTTGTTCATTTACCTTTAGTCCTTCTTTTCCAGAGGTTATTATAAGTTTGCCATTTTCTACATAGTAACTTGGTTGTACAATTGCTCCTTTTATATTATTATTTATGTTTTGCGATATCTGGCTTATCATGTCATTATCAATTATCGCTTCTATTTCAATATTTTTTCCATATATCCAAGTTTTTAGAATATCAACATTATCTTTAAAGATATTTCCTGCTCTTCCTATATCATATGCTTGTTTTATTGCATTTTCTATTTGATATTCTACTTCTAATGCTTTATATGTAATAGCTGTTTCAAATTCATCATATGTAAGATATATTTCATTTTCTTCTTTTGCTGAATAAAATTCATTCAAAGCTTGTTTAGCTTCTTCTTTTGTCATATTTGATACATCTATTTTTCCTATTGAAATTCCATTCATTATTTTAGTGTTACCAATATTGATAACCGCAAAAATTGTAGAAAGTAATGCTGTAAGAACTACTAATATTCCTATAACAATCAGAATAACATTGGTTTTAAAATATTTTGTTTTATTAGAGATTATTAGATTTTCTTCTTTTTGTTCTTCTTTTGCCTGTTCTAAAGTTTTTATTTTTATTTCTTTTTCTGATTGATTTTCCTGTGAATTTTCAGGTTCTTTTTTTTCTTCTTTTGGTGCCTCTTTTTCTTCTTTTTTGTTTTCTATTTGTGGCACATCTTTTTCTTTATTTTCTTCTTTTTCTAATACTGATACAGCACTATTTTCTTGTTCTTTTGTTTCATTTTTTGTTTCTTCCATTTTTCACTCCTTTTACCTCTTATTATATAATACCACATATTTGTTTTTTTGACAATTTTTTTTCAAAAATTTTCTTATATATATATATGTTTTTTTAATTTTTTTATGACTTTTCAAAAAATTTTACATTTTTTTTGAAAAAATACTTGAATATTGTAAAATTTAATATTATAATTATCATAACAAAAGATGAGGGAGAATTTGGAAATGGAGTTAACTAAAAATATATTTTTCAATACAGACAAATTGATAGAAAATAGTAAAATAAAAATTTCATATACAGGTAAATTTTTTCAAGACTCTTCTAAAGAGGTCTTTATTCATTATGGATTTGGATACAATTGGGATGGAATTAATGATTTAAAAATGGAAAAAACAGAACTAGGTTTTCAAGCTGAAATTGAACTAGGTTCTGGAGAAGCATTTAATTTCTGTTTCTTCAATGAAAATGGTGAATGGGACAATAATTGGGGTGGAAATTATATATTTCCAATTGAAAAAAAGCAAGTAGAATTAATAGTTTTAGATGATGAACCAGTTTCACTAGGAACAGTAAGAAAATTAAGAAAATCATACTTATGGAGTAAAAAAATTAGATTAGCAGTATATAAGATAATTACTTATCTTCCAAAATTAATTTCTGGAAATTATAAAAAGAAAGCTTCAAATGAGCAATAAATAAAATGGATAGATTTTTCTATCCATTTTTATGTTATAACCCATCCACCATTTATAGAAATTATTTGTCCTGTTGTATAATTATCTTCAATTAGCCATTCTACACATTTTTCTATGTCAGTTGTTTTTCCTATTCTTTCTAAAGGTATTTCTTCTTTTATATTTTCAATTTCTTTACTATCTAAGTTTTTGTTCATATCAGTATCAATAATTCCAGGTGCTATTGAATTTACTCTTATATTTGATGGTCCTAGTTCTTTTGCCAATGATTTTGTCATAGCATCTATTCCAGCTTTTGTTATTGAATAAATGCTTTCACATGATGCTCCTACTATCCCCCATATTGATGAAATATTTATTATACATCCTTGTTTTTCGTGTATCATGTTTTTTGTAACTTCTTGTGTAACACAAAAAGCTGAATATAAATTATTATTAATCATATAATACCAGTCTTCATCTGTTACTTCAGTGAATAATTTATTTTCAGATATTCCTGCATTATTTATTAAAATATCTATTTTTCCATATTTGTTTATTATATATTGTATCATATTTTTTACTTCTTCTCTTTTCGATACATCTGCTTTATAAATATCAATATTTTTATTTTCTTCTTGTAATTTTTTTGCTTGCTCTTCTGATCTATTATAGTTTGCAATTACTTTATACCCTTTATTTGATAGTCTTTTTGCAATTTCTCTTCCTATTCCTCTTGATGCTCCCGTTATTAATATTATCTTTTCCATATTTCCTCCTATTCTTAGAAAAATAAAAAGCCAATAATTAAGAGCTATCTCAAAACTATTGACCTTTATATGGAGCCACTTCCCAGATTCGAACTGGGGACCCCCGCATTACAAGTGCGGTGCTCTGGCCAGCTGAGCTAAAGTGGCGTTGTTTGGTGACCCCGACGGGAATCGAACCCATGACTCCGCCGTGAAAGGGCGGTGTCTTAACCGCTTGACCACGGGGCCATAATATAGAGAATTCTAATTTTGTTTAAATTAGAATTCTTTGGTGAGCTATCCGCGACTCGAACGCGGGACAACTTGATTAAAAGTCAAGTGCTCTACCACCTGAGCTAATAGCCCATATGCTTGTATTGAACAACGCTTATACATATTACACTATTTTCCGCCAATTGTCAATACATTTTCTAAAATTTTTCAAATTTTTTTAATTTTTTTATTAAGCATTTAATTTTTCAATAACTTCTTCAACATCTATTCCATGTACTTCACATGCTTCTTCTAATGTTTCCATTTGTGATGCTGGACATCCTATGCAATGCATTCCGCAATCTATTAATATTTCTGCTTTTTCAGGAGCTACTTGTAATATTTCTCCAATTTTAGTATCTTTATTAAATTTCATAGTTGTTCCCCTTTCTTTTTTTAATCTATAATATTTTACCACAATTTTTGTAAAAAGTATAGACAAATTTAAAAAAATGTTGTATGATGTTTATCAATTAAGGCGGTGATGACATAATTATTTTAATCAAAATGTTCTTTATTATTTATATTATTAATCTTTTTATCACTTTATATTCAATTTATACATTTTTTGATATCCTTTTATTTCATAATCTACAAGGTTCAAAATTAAATTTGAAAAAGAATATTTCTAAAAAATCGGAGGTATAATTATTAAAAGCTTATTTTTTATATTATTTTTTTCACTGATTTCTTGCTTAAATGCATTTAACATCTTTTTTCCGCTTTTTCAAGCAAATGAAATCATAATTACTTTTGGTGTTCATCCTTTTGACATTTGTTCAGATAATATTCTTTTATGGAATTTTATTAAATATTCATTTGTATTTTTTTATATTACTTCTAACATACTGTTATTAAATATCGTTTTGTCAAGAATTTGTACGTTTTTCTCCTTTCATACGTCCAATTCTAAAATTATTCCCAGCAATAAAGATAAAATTAGTTTATTAATTGGTTATAATTCTTCCCAAAATACAAATGTTTATATTCCGGAATCTGGTTTATATCAAAATTTTTTAGTAACTGGAACTATTGGCACTGGAAAAACAAGTTCTGCAATGTACCCTTTTACTGAACAATTGTTAAAATTTAATTTTTATAATCCAAATAAAAAAATGGGTATTTTAATTTTAGATGTTAAAGGAAATTATTATAAATATGTAAAGTCAATATCCAAAAAATTTCAATTAGAAAAAGATATTATAGAAATTGGTATAAGTTCAAATATTAAATATAATCCTTTGCATAAACCTTATTTATCACCTACTGTTCTCGCTAATAGATTAAAAACTGTTTTATTACTTTTCTCTGAAAATAATTCTGAATCATATTGGTTAGACAAAGTAGAACAAGTATTAGCAGAATGCATAAAACTGTGTAGATTATATAATAAAGGATATGTTACTTTTACAGAATTGCATAAATTAATTACTGAACCAGATTATTATAAGTCAAAATTAGAAATATTAAAAACTTTATTTTATGATTCAAAGTTTTCATATAAACAAGTTTATGATCTAAATACCGCCTTAAATTTTTTTGAAAAAGAGTTTAATACTTTAGATTCTCGAACTTTATCAATCTTAAAATCTGAAATTACAAGAATTACAAATTTATTTGTTTCAGATTATGATGTTTCAAAAACATTTTGCCCTCTAAAAACAGAGTTAAATTTTAAAGGGTTTAAAGATCTTCTTTCTAAAGGCAAAATTGCTGTTCTAAACATGAATATTGCTGAATATCAAAATCTTTCTAAAATAATTGCAGCATACTTAAAATTAGATTTCCAATCAGAAATTATGTATAATCTGTCTCATAATAAAGTAAGACCTTCTGCATTTATTTGTGATGAATATTCAGAATATGTTACTAAAACTGATGCAAATTTTTTTGCTCTTAGTCGTGAAGCTAAGTGTATAAATATTGTATGTACTCAAAGTTATTCTTCTTTAAAAAACACATTAAAAGATGAAACTGCTGTAAAAGTAATTACTCAAAATTTAATAAACAAAATTTGGTTTAGAACAGATGATATTTTTACTATAGAAGAAGCTCAAAAACAATTAG
>CAMEJH010000003.1 GCA_945919455.1 uncultured Clostridium sp.
GATGAAAGATGGAAAAATGTCAAAATCAAAAGGAAATGTTGTATATCCAGAAAAACTAATAAATAGATATGGATTAGATGCAACGAGATATTTCTTATTAAGAGAAATGCCTCTATCACAAGATGGATTATACACACCAGATAGTTTTATAGAAAGATATAATTCAGATTTATGTAATGATTTAGGAAACTTAGTAAATAGAACCGTTTCAATGGTTAATAAATATTTTGAAGGACAAGTTCCAAAATATAATGGAACTCCAAATGAAGTTGATAAGGAATTTGAACAATTTACAACAGAACAAATAAATAAAGTAGAAAATCTAATAGAAAAATATGAAATGGCAAATGCAATTCAAGAAATGTGGACATTAATTTCAAGAACAAACAAATATATAGATGAAACTAGACCATGGGAACTTTCTAAAAATGAAGAAACAGAAAAATTAGAATCAAGCATGTACCATTTAATAGAAAATATAAGAAAAATAGGAATAATATTGTTACCTATAATGGAAAGTACCTCAAAAAATCTATTAAAACAAATAGGAATACCTGAAGAATTACAAACATGGGATAGTTTAAAAGAATATAATAAATTAGAAAATATCAAAGTAATTGAAAAAGGTGAACCATTATTCTTAAGAAAAAATATAGAAGAAGAATTAGAATATTTAAGAAGCTAGAAATATTGTAAGATATAAGAAGATGAATAATTATAAATATTCATCTTCTAGAATCAAATAAAAGGTGGAAAGATGGATTTGATATCTATTAAAAGAAAATATAGTAATATAAGAAATATAATAATAGCAATATTCTTAATAGTTCTAACTATTGTATTAGTAATTATGATATATGAAATATATAGGCAGGTATTATTAGAAAAAGTATATATATCATATTCAAAACAATATGAGCAAATACTAGCTGAAGCACAAATTAAGTTAGAACAACAAAAAGCGGAAGAAGAAAGAATAAAAAAAGAAAGATTGCCTAATTTTACAGAACAAGGTATAGCGAATATGGCTAATTTGTATCATTCAGACACAAAAAGAGTGTTTTTAACATTTGATGATGGACCTTCACAAGCTGTAACAATACCAATATTAGACACATTAAAACAAGAAAATGTAAAAGCAACATTCTTTTTATTAGGAAGTAGAGTGGATTTATATCCTGATATTGTAAAAAGAGAATATCAAGAAGGACATTATTTAGCTAGTCATGGATATTCACATGTGTATTCTCAAATATATGCTTCTCCACAAAGTGTATTAGATGAATATAATAAAGGAATTTCAGCAATAAGAAATGCAATTGGGGAACAAGAATATAATCCTCACTTATTTAGATTTCCTGGTGGATTTTCAGGAGGAAAATATGCTTCAATAAAAAGAGAAGCGGCACAGCTATTGTCACAAAACGGAATCACATATGTGGATTGGAATGCTCTAACATCAGATGCAGCAGGTAAAAAAACAACAGAAGAATTCATTGCAGAACTAGAAAAAACAGTGCCAAAACATAATAGTGTTGTAGTTTTAATGCATGATGCTGGAACAAAAAAGGCAACTGCAGAAGCATTGCCAACAATAATTTCATATTTCAGAGATAGAGGATTTGAATTTGAAAATTTCTATAGTATAATTAAATAACATAAATTGTTCCCGGTACTTTTTAACATTTTTATAAATTGTAAATTAGTGCCGGTTCTTTTTTTATGTTTTTTATAAATCAAAATTTAAAAATACAAAATTTTTTAATATCAAAAAAGTATAAGTCGCAGAAATACAAGCATGGAGTAGTTTCCCTAAAATATAAGGTTTTATAGAAAGATCTGTTTTTGAAATAGTACTCCAAACTTGTAATAAAATAGAAATACCACCAAAACCTAAAAGAAAAGAAGCCATAATTATATTAATAGAAATTTTCTTTTCAGGAATATTACAAATTATATTCAAACCATTAGTAAGTTCTAAAATTCCAGAAATAAAACCAGAAGAAAAACTTTCAGGAATATTAAAAATACTAAGTAAAGGTTCAACACAATTAGATAAAGTTTCTAATAAATGACTAGTTTGTAAGATAGATATAATTACAGAAAAGAGTACAACAAAACCGCCAATTAATAAAATAGTGTTAATCGAACTAGTGATGCTAGCTCCTATAATTCCACCCAAATTAGATAAAGTAATATCATTATTTGAATATTTGAAAGATCCATTTGCATCAGATTTAGAATTATATTTCCAAAATCTAAAAATAATTCCAACTGTAATTGAAGCCAATATGTGTGAAATTAATAGCAAAAAACCAATAGTAGAATTACCAAACATAGCAACTCCAACAGTTCCAACAATAAATAAAGGACCTGAATTATTAGTAAAACTTAATAATCTTTCACATTCTTCTTTTGAACAAATATTATTTTCACGAAAATTAGCAGCAATTTTAGCACCCATAGGATAGCCACTAATAATACCCATAATAAATGCAAAACTTCCTTCACCACGAACATTGAAAATAGGCTTCATAAATCTATTTAATAATTTACCAAGATAATATGTAAAATTAGTATGAGAAAGTAATTCTGTAGCAACGAAAAAAGGAAATAGAGATGGAACAACAGAATTTGCCCATAAAACAAGTCCATTTTTTGCAGCTAATAAATTGGTTCTAGAAAATATAACAAGACAAGCAGTAAACATAATTAAAACAAAAGGTAATATAAGTTGATTTAATTTAAAAATATAAAAACGTTTCATAACACACCTCCGTAAAATATATGAAATAGAATAAAATTTTAGTATAAAATATTTTATATTGATTAAAACATAGTAAAATCAGTGATTAGAAAAATATTCAAAAAAATCGAACATTTTTTTGAAAAAAGTATTGACAAAAAATAAAAATGGATATAAAATAAGAACAATAAAACGAACAAGAGTTCAAAAAACAAGGAGGAAATAACAATGAGTATATTTGGAAAAAGAGAAAAAGTAATAGCATATACAGTAAATAAAGCAGCAAACAAAGATATGTATATAACTGTACAAAATGGTGAAGTTGTAGTAAATGCACCATGGTATTTTTCATCAAATAAAATACAAGAAATAGTTCAAGAAAAGAAAAACTGGATATTAAGTAAAATACAAGAATATGAAGAAAATATTCCAAATATACAATCTGTAAAAATATTTGGAAAAAACTATGATATAAAAGTAATATATAAAAATGTAAAGTCAACAGAATTAAATATAGAAGCAAATTCAGAAATAAACATAATATTACCAAATAAATATAAAAAAATAGGAAATGAACAAATATTAAAAATGTCAATTCAAAAAATGTATGAGCAAATAGCAAACAATGAAATTGAAGATATAATGGAAAAAGTTAGAATAATGTTAGGCATTGCTCCAGAAGAATATAAAATATCACGAATTCAAAATACATTGGGAAAATGCATAGATGGAAAAACTATCATAATTAATCCTGAATTAATGCAATTTAAAAGAGAAATAATAGAATATGTAGTAGCACATGAATTTTGTCATATAAAATATAAAACACATGGAAAAAAATTCTATGAAATAATTGAAAAAAATATTCCAAACTATAAAAAATATGAAAGAGAAATTCAAAATTACATATACTAAAGAAAAAAGGTATTATCTTTACATAAAGATAATGCTTTTTTTTCAAAACTAATAGACAATTCTAAGAAAATGTGTTAATATATATAAGTGTAATATTGGGGCATCGCCAAGCGGTAAGGCATCGGACTCTGACTCCGACATTCCTGTGTTCGAATCACAGTGCCCCAGCCAAAAAAGAAAGGAAATGAAGCAAAAAATGAAAATAGGAATAGTAGGGCTACCAAATGTAGGAAAAAGCACAATGTTTAACAGTATAACAAAAGCAGGAGCAGAATGTGCAAACTATCCATTTTGTACAATTGAACCAAATGTAGGTGTTGTAGCTGTTCCAGACGAAAGAAT
This sequence comes from uncultured Clostridium sp., assembly GCA_945919455.1. Classification (GTDB taxonomy): domain Bacteria; phylum Bacillota; class Clostridia; order TANB77; family CAG-508; genus CAG-269. The sequence goes on from CAMEJH010000003.1 coordinate 4,004, forward strand.
TGACAACTTGGCAAAAATATATAATCCACAAAAAATAACAAAAGCGATAGTAGAATTTGTAGATATAGCTGGATTAGTAAGAGGTGCAAGCAAAGGTGAAGGATTAGGAAACAAATTCTTATCACATATACGTGAAGTTGATGCAATAGCTCAAGTTGTAAGATGCTTTGAAGATTCTAATGTAATACATGTAGATGGAAGTGTAGATCCATTAAGAGATATTGAAACAATAAATTTAGAATTAATATTTGCAGATATGGAAACACTAGATAAAAGATTAGATAAAGCAAAAAAGAATTTAAAAGCAGACAAAAAATATCAAGCAGAAATAGATTTAATAGAAAAAATAAAAGCAAATCTAGAAAAAGGAATTCCAGTAAGGGCAATCGTTTTTAATGAAGATGAACAAGAAATAGTAAAAGAAATGTTTTTATTAACAGCAAAACCTATAATATATATAGCAAATATATCAGAAGCTCAAATTGCAAATGCAGAAAATGAAGAAATGGTAAAACAAGTAAAAGAATATGCAGCAAAAGAAAATGCAGAAGTAATACCATTATGTGTAAAAATAGAAGAGGAATTATCTGGACTAGAAGAAAATGATAAGAAAGAAATGCTAGAAGCATTAGGTCTAGAAGAATCAGGATTAGATAAATTAATAAAGAAAAGTTATGATTTATTAGGATTAATGTCATTTATAACAGCTGGAGAACCAGAAGTTAGAGCATGGACAATAAAAAAAGGAACCAAAGCTCCAAAGGCTGCAGGAAAAATTCACTCTGATATAGAAAGAGGATTTATAAAAGCCGAAATAGTTTCTTATGATGACTTAATGAGAGAAGGTTCAATGCTTGCTGCAAAAGAAAAAGGACTTGTAAGACAAGAAGGTAAAGAATATATTATGCAAGATGGAGATATAGTACTTTTTAAATTTAATGTATAAAAAAATAAAAAAATATATAAAAAAACTTGCAATTATATAAAAAATGTAGTATAAATATATAGAAGGGATAAAATACTACAGATAAGAAAATAGAAAGAGGTAGAAGAAATGAAGAAAGAAAAATTATTAAAATTAATATTAGTTGCAATTATGGCAGTTGTATTATTAGGAATGTCAATAAATGTATTTGCAGCAACAACAAATGACGATGTTGATATAATAGATATTACAAACACAATAGGAACAAACACAAATACAAATACTGGAAGTGGAACTGGTACTGGTGTAAATTTAAATACTAATACAGGAACAAATTCATTAAATACAAATCTTAATACAAGTACAGTAAACACTAATAATAATTACAATACTAATTTGCCTCATACAGGTATAGCTGAAAACACAATGTTAGGAGTAGCATTAACAGTATTAGTAATAATTGCTATATATGCATACAGAAAAGTTAAATATTATACAAATATATAAGAGAAAAGTAAAATAAAGGTTATCAACAGAGAAAATTAGTCACAGGCTGAGAACTAATTGTGAAAAACATATTTGAAAAACTAACTCTTTAGATTTCTAGCGAACAAACTAGACGTGTAAGATGCGTTAAATCAAATTAAGTAAAAAATGGGATGGAACCGTGTAAAGCACTCCTATAGGCATAAAGGTCTATAGGAGTGTTTTTGTATGGTTTGCATTCGCAAAAAGGGAGGAATTATTATGATTAAAGTAACACTAAAAGATGGAAAAGTATTAGAGGTAGAAGAAGGGAAAAACGTATTAGAAGTTGCAAAAGAAATAAGTGAAGGATTAGCAAGACAAGCTACATGTGCAGAAGTAAATGGAGAAATAAAAGACTTAAGATATGAATTAAAAGAAGACTGCAAATTAAATATACATACATTTGAAAGCAGTGAAGATGGTAAAAAAGCTTATTGGCATACAGCATCTCATATATTAGCACAAGCAGTAAAAAGACTATATCCAAACACAAAATTAGGAATAGGACCAGCAATAGATAATGGATTTTACTATGATTTTAAAGTAGAAAAACCACTTACAGAAGAAGACCTAAATAAAATAGAAGAAGAAATGAAAAAAATAATAAAAGAAGACTTATCATTAGAAAGAAGTTCACTACCAAGAGCAGAAGCTATTAAATTAATGAAAGATAGAAAAGAAGACTATAAAGTTCAATTAATAGAAGAATTACCAGAAGGAGAAGAAATTTCTTTCTACAAACAAGGAGAATATATTGATCTTTGTGCAGGACCACATATAGAAAGTACAGGAAAAATAAAAGCAATAAAACTATTATCAACATCAGCTGCTTACTGGAAAGGTAACCAAGAAAATGACTCAATGCAAAGAGTTTATGGAATAGCATTTCCAAAAGCTAGTTTACTTGAAGAACATTTAAAATTGTTAGAAGAAGCAAAAGAAAGAGATCATAGAAAAATAGGAAAAGAATTGGAACTATTTATGACACATGAATTAGTTGGTTCAGGACTTCCAATGTATTTACCAAACGGAGCAAAAATAAGAATGATACTAGAAAGATATATAGCAGATAAAGAGGTTGCATTAGGATATAAACATGTATATACACCATCACTTGCAAATGTAGAATTATATAAAACAAGTGGACACTGGGATCATTATAAAGATGATATGTTCCCACCAATGAAGCTAGACAATGAAGAAATAGTATTAAGACCAATGAACTGCCCACATCATATGTTAATATTCAAAAATAAGACACGTTCATATAGAGACCTACCAATACGTATTGGAGAACTAGCACATGACTTTAGATATGAAGCAAGTGGAAATGTATGTGGACTAGAAAGAGTAAGAGAAATGTGTCAAAATGATGCTCATCTTTTTGTAAGACCAGATCAAATAAAAGAAGAAGTTGGAAGAGTTGTAGAATTAATACTATCTGTATATAAAGACTTTGGATTTAAAGATTATACATTTAGATTATCATTAAGAGATCCAAAAGATAAGAAAAAGTATTTTGATGATGATAAAATGTGGGAAGATGCAGAAAGTCAATTAAGAGAAATTTTAAAAGAATTAAACTTAAATTTCTACGAAGCAGAAGGAGAAGCAGCTTTCTATGGACCAAAACTAGACGTACAAATAAAAACAGCATTAGGACATGATGTAACAATATCAACATGTCAATTAGACTTCTTATTACCACGTAGATTTGAGTTATCATATGTAGGAGAAGACAACAAAGACCATACACCAGTTGTAATACACAGAGCAATACTTGGAACATTTGATAGATTTATATCATTCTTAATAGAAGAAACAAAAGGTGCATTCCCAATATGGTTATCACCAATACAAGCAAAAATATTACCAATAACAGATTCACAAAATGAATATGCAAATGAATTATTAATCAAATTACAAGCAAAAGGAATAAGAGCAGAAATAGATGATTCAAACGAAAAAATAGGTTATAAAATCAGAAAAGCTCAACTTGAAAAAGTTCCATATATGTTAGTACTAGGAGCAAAAGAAGTTGAAGCAAATGCAGTTGCAGTACGTTCAAGAAAAGCAGGAGACATTGGTCAAATGCCAATAGATGAATTTATTGCAAAAATACAAGAAGAAATTGAAACAAAAGCAATAGACTAAAAACAGTAAATTGGTGCCGGACCTTAAATTGCGAAAAAAACGTAAAAAAAGGCCCGGCACCAATTTATTGAATTTCTTCTATAATTTCTTTTCCTGTCATCTCGCAAGGAACATTAATTCTTTTAACAAAATCTTTATCAAAAGAATTGAAATGATTTATTCCTATATCATAAATTTGAAAATCAATACCATTATTCTTTAAAGCTCTTACAGTCTCATTTGTATAAGCACCATAGGGATAAGCAAATGCTTTAAAATCTTTTTTTCCTAAATGTTCTTCTATTATTTTATAAGACTCAATTACATCATCACGAACTTTTCGTGCAGGAAGTTTATCAAAAAAAACATGTTTTTTACTATGGCTAAATATTTCTACAAGTCCACTATTCTGCATTTCTAAACATTCATTCCAACCTAAATATTTTATTCCATTAATTTCTTTACCAACTTTATCAGTTACTATAAAAATAGAGGCCTTAATATTATATTTTTGTAAAATAGGATATATATATTCATAATTACTATAATATCCATCGTCAAAAGTTATTAAAATTGGTTTAGATGGAAGTTCTATTTTTTCTTTAGTTGCGTTATTTAATTCACTCATTGATAGTACTGTATAACCATTATCAAGAAAAGTTTTAATATTTTCTTCAAAACTTTGTGGTGTATTTATATAACTAAAATTATCAGGATCACTATCAGGAACAGTAGTTACGAAATCATGATAAAGTAATATTGGAATTTTAACATCATTTCTTTGATGATATTTATATTGTTTAAAGATAAATAACCCAGTAATCACTATAATTGCTAAAATAATTATTATAATTAATTTTTTCATCAATTTTAAATCACCTCTATTTATTATATTCATTAAAAAAATTTTTCGACAATTATTTACATTTATCACCGTTTTTACACAATTTTCATACGATAATATGAGGTGATGAAAATGTTTTTAATATCAGTTATGTTTGCATTATTATGTTTAATATGTTCAATATTAATAAGTATTAATTGGATTAATGATATTGCTTGTTATTTTGGATATTTTTTAGCAATTTATCTTGTAACATTTATAGCGTTAGTACCAGGATTTAATTATGTATTTACATTTATAAGCCTATTATTTAATAAAAAGGATAAAAAGGAATGCAAGAAAGAAAAAGATGTAACAGTATTAATACCAGTATATAATGCGAAAAAAACAATAAAAGAAACAATAGAATCAATTCAAAAACAAAAATATTGCGGAAATATTTATATAAACATCATAGATGATGGTTCAACAGATGGAACATTAGAACTATTGGAATCAATGGATTTAGATTCTAATATAACTCTGTTAAAATCAGAGAATAAAGGCAAAGCTTTAGCCTTAAATAAAGGTTTACAACATGTAGAAACAGAATATACTATAACAGTAGATAGTGACACAGCCCTTCATCCACTAGCAGTAAGAAATATTATGAATAAATTAGTAAATTCTAATAAAAAAACAGCAGCTACAGCTGGATGCTTATTTGTTAAAAACACTAAAAGAAGTTTTATTACAAAATTACAAGAATGGGATTATACATTAGGAATATTTGGAGTAAAACTAGTACAAAGTAATTATAATTCAACATTAGTTGCACAAGGTGCATTTAGTGCCTATAAAACAGAAATAATAAGAGAAATTGGTGGATGGGAAAATTGTGTAGGAGAAGATATTGTTCTAACTTGGCAATTGTTAAGCAAGGGATATGAAACTAATTTTGCAAAAAATGCAATTGCTTTTACAGAAGTTCCTGAAAAATTAGGTAATTTAGGCAAACAAAGAAGAAGATGGGCAAGAGGTATGATTGAAGCATTCAAAAAAGTAAAAATATATAAATCAAAAAAGATTGACTTCAAGTCCAAATTCTTAATGAGTCTAAATATATTTTTCCCTTTTATAGATCTTGCTCTCCTTATTTTTGTACCACTTGGATTAATACTATTGGCTTTAGGAAATCCATTATTAATTGGTTGGATATCTTTACTTGTAATTCCATTAGGAATGTTACTATGCTTATTGATTGAAATTAGAAGAAAAAACATGCTAAGAGAAATCGATTGCAAATTAGAAAAAAGAAGTATACTAGCATTTATAGCTTATGTTTTAATATATGCATTTATTTTAGCTCCTTATTGCTTAATTGGATATGTTTCAGAATTAATAAATAGTAAGAAGGAATGGTAAATGCAAATACGAGAGGGTTCCTATCTAGGATACCCTCTTATATTTATACAAATATATTATAAACTAAAGTAGTACACATACAAAGCAAAACACCACAAATAGTAGGAAGAACAAAAGCAAGAGCAGTCCATTTTAAACTACCAGTTTCTTTTTTTATAGAAAGCAAAGTAGTACCACAAGGAAAATGTAAAACAATAAAAATCATAACATTAATGGCAGTTAAAATAGTCCAACCATTTTGAATAAGAATATTACCAATAGCAAAAGTATCATTTAAGTTACTTAAAGAAGTACCACCAAGATATCCCATCAAAATAATAGGAAGAACAATTTCATTTGCAGGAAGTGCTAATAAAAAGGCAGTTAAAATATATCCATCAAGTCCCATAAGTTTTGCAAAAGGGTTTAAAAAGTTAGCAACAATACTAAGTAAACTAGAACCACCAATTCCAATATTGGCAAAAATCCAAATAACTAGCCCAGCAGGAACTGCAACACTTAAAGCTCTACCAAGAACAAAAATAGTTCTATCAAAAATAGATCTAACAATAATCTTTCCAAACTGCGGTTTTCTATAAGGAGGAAGTTCCAATACAAAAGAAGAGGGCATTCCTTTTAGAATAGTATGTGATAATAGTTTAGAGATTAGTAAAGACATTATTATTCCAAGTAAAATTACACAAACTACTGCTAATGTAGAAACAATAGAAGCGGTAAAACCTGTAAAACTAGCTGCTATAAAAATTGTAGCAATTGTAATTAAAAAAGGAAATCTACCATTACATGGAACAAATGCATTTGTCAAAATTGCAATTAAACGTTCTCGAGGAGAATCTATAATTTTGCATCCACAAACACCAGCTGCATTACAACCAATCCCCATGCACATAGTAATCATTTGTTTACCATTAGTACATGCTTTTTTAAAGCACTTATCCATATTAAAAGCAATACGAGGTAAATAGCCCAAATCTTCCATAATAGTAAACAATGGAAAAAATATAGCCATCGGTGGTAGCATAACAGCAATAATCCAAGTAACAGTTTGATAAACTCCAAGAATAAGCATAGAAGAAAGCCACTCAGGCATATGTATAGTTTTAGCGCCAATAATTAATTTTTCTTGGAGCCAGCTAAAAAAATTAGAAAGGATAGAAGATGGATAATTTGCTCCAACAATAGTAATCCAAAAAATCAATCCTAAAAAGAGTAACATGATTGGAATTCCTAAAGTTTTTGATGTAAGAACTTTGTCAATATTTCGAGTAAAAGAAGTATAATCACTTCTTTCAAAAGAGCAAACCTTATCACATATTTCTTCACAATGTTTTATAATAATAGAAGGAATTTCATCTGAAGTAACACCATCTGGATAAACAATTTTCTTTGGGCACATAGCAGTTTCTCCAGAGCAGACTTTGTATATAGTATTTAGCAAATTATCAAGAGTTTTTTTCTTTCTAGCAGTAGTTCCAACAACAGGAACGCCAAGTAGATCTGAAAGCAGATCTAAATCAATTTTAATTTTTTTCTTTTTAGCTTCATCAAGTAAATTAACACAAACAATAACATTAGGAGTAATATCCATAATTTGAAAAACTAAATTTAAATTTCTTTCTAAGCAAGTAGCATCAACAACTACAACTGTAGCATCAGAAATATCAGAACGAATAAAATCACTTGCTATTTCTTCTTCTTTAGAATGAGTAGTAATAGAATAAGTTCCAGGAATATCAACAAACAAAAATTTTTTATCTAGATATGTACACTGACCGGCAGCATTACTAACAGTTTTTCCAGTCCAATTGCCAGTATGTTGATTCATACCAGTTAAACCATTAAAAACAGTAGACTTTCCAACATTAGGATTACCAGCGAGAGTAATAGTAAAATCAGCTTGATCCTTTAAAAGGGTAAAATTTTCGTTTAATAAATTAGAACCAGTAGAAGCAGATGTTAGTCCCATAAAAACCTCCTTAACATATAATATGAAAAATAATAAAAAAAGTTAAAAAAATAAAGACAAAAAAGCATTAATATGATATAATCTTAAAATAAGAAAGGGCGAATACGGATGAATATTAGATTATGTAGAAAAAAAGGTAACCCAACAAGAAAAGGAAAATATATAGATAAAGAAATAGCAGTACAACTTATAGAAATAAGCAGAGGAGTAAGAGCTTTTAGAGAAAAAAAATATGCCAAAGCAGCACAATATTTAGAAAAAAAAGCTCAAAATCCAAAGGCAACAGACCGTATAAAATTTATTGTTGGAGCAAGTTATACAGAAATAAAAGTACATGAAAAAGAAGCAGCAGATTTATTAAAATCAATAATTCAAAAATATAAAGATGATCCTAAAGAAAAAAGGCCATTAGTGTATTCTGGAGCAATGCTAGAATATGCAAAGATTCAATTAAGAAATGACCTAACCGAATTTGCAATATATCTTTTAGAAGACATAACAATACAAAACGGAAAAGAAAACTTATATGCATTAACAGAATTGGCACAAGCATATGATATGCAAGCACAAGTTTTAAGGGAAAAAGAAAAAAATGAAGAAGCATTAGAGGCAGAAAAAAAAGCAGAAAAAACATGTTTAAAATGCAAAGAACTATCAATAGGAAATCCAAAACTAATAAAAGTAACACTTTCAGCAAGAACATTATTGGGAATATTGTATATAAGACAAGGTAGAATTTCTATGGCTGAACAAGAATTTAGTGCAGTAAAAGTAATTTGTCCAGAAAGCAAAATAAAAAGTAATTTATCTGATATGAATTATATAGAATTATTCAAACACACGTATTTTAAAGAAGAAAGCGAAGAAGATGTTAACAAAAGAATAAAAAGATTAGAAAAAAAATTAGAAGCAATAGAGAATGGTGAAGAAGAGCAGAAAAAAGAATATGCAAGAGAACTAAATGCAGTAAGCAGAATAGAATATTATGAAGAATTATCACCAGAATTAAAAATATCTAATGGAATAGACATATTTGCTGGATTCAAAATGTATGAATATCCAAGTAAAGGAATATGTGTTATAGACAAAATATTTAGTGAAATAAAAGATGGAAAAAAAATAGTAGGAACAACATATATATTCCCATTAAATATAACATTTGAATTAACAAAATTATCTAGATATGAAGTATTAAAAATGCTTTCAACAGAAAATAGCATACAAAAACAAGAACATAAAGGAGACTATTACAATTTAGTTCAAGAAAAAATGAAAAGAGCTGAACTAGAAGGTTTAATTATAGAAGAAAAGGGATTAAAAGAAAAAGAAGAAGAGATAGAAAAATTGACCAAAAGAAAAGAACAATTAGAAAAAGAATTAAATGGAAAAATTCCAGAAGAAAACAAAAAAGAAGGAGAACAATAAATTGGATAATAATAAATGGATGATTGTAAAAAAAGAAAAAATGTCAACTAAAATAAAAAACTATTTTAAAAATATTTTTTCTAAAATATTGAATCAAGGCAAGAAAAATAAAAATAAATCAAAAGGAATATGGCCAAAAAAACAACAAGAACCAGTAAATATTAACCATAATAATGAAATAAAAGAGAAAACTAAAAAAACAGAACATATGCAACAACCGAAATCTAAAACAGTAGTTGAACAAACAAAAGGAAAAAAAGAAATAACAATTGAAGTTAAACCAAATAAAAGAAAACCAAGAGAAATAGTAATAGAATATGAGAACAAAAACAAACCTAAGAAAAAAGAAATTGTTGTTGAATATGAACATAAAAATAAAAAAGTACAAAATGTTAAGCCAAAGCCAACTGAAGCAAATGTTAATAGCAAAAATCAAGTAAAAAAAGAAATAAAAGTAGAGCAACAACCTGTAAAGCAAAATAAAATACAATTAGAAACAAAACCAATAAAAGTAGAAGTAAAACAGAAAAACACTATAAAAAAACAGGTTAAAGAACAAAAAAAAGAAGAACCACAATTAGCATTAAAACCAGTTAAGCCAAAAAAAGAAAAAAAACCGATTAATATTAATATTAATATATTCCAGTTATTTAAAGATAAAGAAAGAAAGAAAAGAAAAGAAATTTTAAATAGAATTAGAGAAAATAAAGTTGATGATTATGAAACTATATCTACAAAAGCCAAACTATCAAAAGGAAGTATAGCAGTTGATGATGTTGATGCAAATGAATTAGATCCACTTATAGATTTATATAGAGATAGTAATACTAAACTAAGAAATAGGATAAAAGAATCTCAACAATAAAAAAAGCGACAGAGAATTCTCTGTCGCTTTTTTAGGAGTTACCTCTTATCCCAAAACCCTGAAAGCATCCAAGATTTTGGAAACAGCATCCAGCTTGGAGGCAACCTCGACGGGGTCGAATCCGGTGTCCTTAACCTTGTTGCAAACATCCAGAAAAGCCTCAAAGACTTCAGGATTTGCAACTACGTCACTGGACGTAAGCTGCCTGGAAACAGTTTCGGAAGCATTTTCTTCGGGCTTTGCTTCTTCAACCTTGGGAGTCTCGGGAGCAGTAGGAACCTCAGCTTCGGCAGGCTGCTGTTCAGTGTTGCGGTCCTGATGTTCCTGGAGCATTTGACCAAGGTTTGCCATAGGAGTATTGGGCTTCGAAAGCTTTCGCTTTTCTTCCCACATTGCGGAAAAAAGATCAGCAATCTGCTGGGCATATGGCTTGAGGTAAAGGGCCTCTTCGTAGCCGAAGTGCAGGCTGCGGATTCCGCCAAAGTAATTTTCCTCACGAGGATTTTTCAGAAGAGCAAGGGTTCGACTGATAGTGTCCTCTGTGTAACAGTTGACAAGAGCCGAGCATGCACGGAAGACGATCACCGTAGTGATAATGTCTTGACCAGTAGCATTGTTGAAAGCTTCAAAAGCTTCCTTGCAACTGTCCGGGACAGAAACTTCGGGGAAATTGCTGATGAGATTACGCTGATAGCGCAGCTCATTTCTGAAAGACTTGACAAGGTCTTCAGAGATGAAGTCAACATTTTCGGCTTCCTCTTCCGAGACGGTGGCAGGATCAATGGAAGTGAATCCAAAGGTCCGCAGTACCAACTCGGGTTTGTAGGTGAGCTTCCAGATAGTGCTCAAAGCCGTTTCTGCAGTCATGGAGTTGACTGAAAGAACAGCCTGGACAAACTTGTCATGGAGTTCCTCGGGAATTTTGTCTCCAAACTTCTTAGGACGGAACTGAATATCAGTGCTGGTGATGGGCTGAGAAGTAATAATGATGTCGTTGTTCATAGAGCAACCTCCTAAAAATAAATATTGTATACATAATATTATACTATATTTTCTAAATTATGTCAATTTGGTTCATCTTTAGGAATAAAATGACTATGCTAAAATAGCACTCAAAACTAAAATTCCTAAATTATCAGAATAAATTTTGTCAAATTGATAAAGAGGAAGAGGACTTTGGCCTAAGCCAACTTCAATTGTATATCCAGGCCTATTAAAATCTTGAATAAACCAATCTTTATATCCTGCAAAACTAGAGTTATATGGAGTACTCTCAAGAGAATAACCACTAACAATGGATAATTGAGTACCTATATAAAATGCTCTAGGAGGATTGTAATTTTGAAATTGCCAGTAAATAACTTCTCCTTGTGCATGATATGCCAAAATAAGTCTAAAATTATGTCTAAGCGTAAAATTATATACCGCAAGAGATTCTGGTTCAGTAAGAGGTCCGAAAACCAACAAAATCACGAGGTGCTGGTTGAGTAAATCCTTGTGAAAATTTAATTTGCTTTGCTTGTTCCCAGCCAGCAGGAAATTGTAAATTTAAATCTATACCTCTAATATTTGCTTTCCATCCATCAGTAAAAGGAATAGAAGGATAATTATTTGCAATTCTTTGAGCAGATAGATACAAAGGAGAACCCACAGGAATCTCACCAGTAACTAAATCTACACCATCAGGATTAACCATAGGAATGATATAAATAGTAGCATTATCATATAAACTTCTGGCAGAATAACCAAATATAGATAAATTGTTCTGATAAGTATAACAATAATCAGCCAGAAATTTCATTAGCACAACAGAAGTAATCCATTCATTTGCATGGAAAGAAGCAGAATAAAAGACTTCTTTTTGACCACGACCAATTTTAATATAAGGAATATTTTTACCTAAAACACTTTTTCCAGCAGAACCTATGCTTATAAAAGGATAAAGCATTCTTAAAGAATTTAAATTAATATTTAAAATACTAGAACTATAACTGATATTAGTTGGAATAATAAATCCAAGAGCGCCATTAATATAAGGAGATAAAGCATTCCAAGTAGTAGCTCCAACAATGCCATCAGGAAAAAGTCCAAAATTTCTTTGAAAAGCTAAAACAGCATAAAGAGTAGTAGTACCAAAAATTCCATCAATAATTCCAGTATAAAATCCAAGTTTTTGCAACAAATTTTGTAAAAATTCTACCATTGGACCAGTAGATCCAAGCCTTAAAGTTTTCATAAAATCACCTAAGACATATTATGAAAAAAATTATACAATGTTTACAAAAAAATTATTAATGATAAATAGATAAAACAAATTCTAATATTACAAAAGATACAATGGAATAGAATATATTGTTAAATATAATGATATTAATATTGTAATCTTGATTAAATATATGCTATAATAATTATTGCGTATGGAATTTCCAAAGTAACTTTTCCTATGTGTATTTAATAATAATTATTATAATATAAATTTAGGAGGAAAAATCATGGTTATAACTAAGGCAGAACCAGCAAATGGTGTGCATCGGATTGTTGTTGATAGTGATATAAAAGTGAAAATGTCTGGGTGCAATACAAATGAAATAATTGCTTGTGTTTATGGTGTAAGTATGGAGGATAAAGAGGCTAAACTTTCTGTTACGAGATTTGGCGATGAAATAATGGTATTTGTAAGAGCAGGAAAGCCTACGAATAGCAGAGTGTCTGGCAAAGAGGGGAGTGCTAATGTAGTTGGCTCGGATAAAGAAAGTGGTTTTACTCTGAATGTTCAAATACCTACTAAAGTATTTGAAAAGATCTATGTTAAAAGCAAAAATTCTAACATTGACCTGAAATCTTCTGTTCATGCTAATACCATTACAGCTGATAATAAAAACGGAAATGTTTATATATCAGCGATTTTTAAAACACTTAATATCGATTGTGAAAATGGCAATGTTGAGGTTGATACAGAAGCGTGTGGTGACATCAAATTGAATATTACAAACAAAAATGGTAATGTTGATGTAATTATTGAAAACATTGGTGTTTATGAAGTATTGGTTGATTCTAAGAATGGCACTTGCAGAAACAATCCAAAATTAAAAGGAAAATATACCGTGTCTGGTTATATTATGACTAGAAATGGTCATACGAAAATTCACTAAATGATTTTACCGGCTCTCTTTTTATAATATAAGAGAGCCGGTTTTATTTTTAAATAATTACGTCGGAATGATCACTTTTATAAATTTAAAAATTTCTTATTAATTCATTGTTAAAATAAATAAATAATGGTAAGATATAGTTATATTTGTTATTTAAGTAAGAGGAGGTGAAAAAATGGAAGAAAATAAAGTGAAAAGAATAAGTTTATCTACATTTTTGCTAATAATAGCTATTATTGTAATTATTATCATGGCATATTTTTTGTATAAAATTAATAATGAAAGAATAGTAAAAACAGAAGAAGTTATTAGTTTACAAAATGAAGTTAGTAACTTGGAAAGTAAAGTTAATAGTTTAAACGAAAAAATAAATAACAATTCAAATACAAATAATGATAATATTAATTACATCGAGATGACAGAAGCAAATTATCAAACATATAATAGTAATGGATATCGATTTGAAATATCTGATATGATTAGTAATACTGATAGTACAGTAACAATAAAAGGAAGAGTATATAAATTAAAAGATTTACCTACTTTGAGCCAAAAGCAATATCAAGATTTACTTGAAGGAAAAACTATAACTTTAATGGATTATGAAATGAAAATAAGCGAAGATGAAAACGGAAAGGATTCAGGACATGATTTTCTAATAGAATCAACAGGAGATTGGATAAAATTCTATGTAGACCAAAATAGTGACGGAACAGGAAAATTATCTGATTATACTGAAGCAGCACTATATGAAAGCACAGATATATATATGCAAATAACTGTTGATAACAGTATATCAACAAAATCTGGATATGGAGATATTTCCTTAAAACAGTATTTAAATAATTGGATAGGTAAAAAAGAACTAAAAGATACTGAACTGTTACCTGGTTATAATACAGAATTTATTTTTGAAAACGGAAAATGTAGTTCAATATTATTTACTAGTGTATAATATTGTTTGGAAAAATAGAGCTAAATCTGCACATTTAGCTCTACTTTTATTTTAGCAACAGTAAAACACAGGGGGCCTGTGTTAGTAAAAAACTTATATTTTTGGTGGAGATGAGGAGAGTCGAACTCCTGTCCATAATACTTTCCACACAAACTTCTCCGAGTGCAGTTTGTTATTAAAATTCATTTAACGATCATTAACAAACAAACGACGGTTAAATATATCTATATAAGTACCCACTGTTCCTATAGAAAAAACAGCTTTGTTTCCCACTAAAATGACACCAAATTAAAATATGTGGGGATACTTTAACAGGCGTTGCCGCAACTAGGCAGCAAATGCTAATTCTCTATTATCAGCGTTTATATTTAAATTTCCCGTTTTTTTAAGTGGCCAACGAGAATCCACTACTCGCTATTCATGCTTCTGGTATAATGTCGAAACCATTACATCCCCATATGCAATATATATTATAATATATTTTGTGAATAAATTCAATAGGGAAAAAAGAAAACCGGGACCAAATTACCCAAAGGGAAAAAAGAGACCCGGAATAAAATTACCCTAAATTTCCATTTGACTTCCTAAAAAAGTAGCAGCTGACTGAGCAACCTTTTTTTCAACCTCATTCATTTTTGTATTAGCTTCTTTAGAAAGTAAAATAACTGTTCCAATAGTATCTCCATTAGAAATAATAGGATATACAACTTGTGCATTATATTTTCTTTCATTATTATCATTTTTTGTTATTGGAACTGCAACATCGCTATTTTCTTTACTTGTATAAATTTCTTTATCTTCCATTAATTGTTCTAACTCTTCACTTATGTTTTGCTCCAAAAATTCTTTTTTTGGTCCTCCTGAAACTGCAATTACTGTATCTTTATCTGTTATGCATGCAATATGTCCAGTTGTTTTTGAAAGTGTTTCTGCATATCCAGTAGCAAATTCTGAAAGTTCTCCAATAGGAGAATATTTTTTTAATATTACTTGGCCTTCTCTGTCTGTAAAAATTTCTAAAGGTTCACCTTCTTTTATTCTTAAAGTTTTTCTTATTTCTTTTGGTATAACAACTCTACCTAAATCATCTATTCTTCTTACAACACCTGTTGCTTTCATAATTTTCCTCCTTTTTAAATTTTAAGTATACTCTTATTATGACAAAAAAGGAAAAAAATATACATTTAAAAAAATTATTTTATTTTCAAATTAACAACAGTAACTCCCGTTTCGCCTTCGCCAAAAGTACCAAGTCTAAAAGAATCTACAAGCTTATTTGTTTTTAAAAATTTATGAATGCCATTGCGTAATGCACCAGTGCCTTTACCATGAACAATACGAACAGGGGAAAGTTTTGCCATAAAACAATCATCTAAATATTTATCAACAATTGGAATTGCTTCGTCAACGGTTAAACCTAAAAGATTAATTTCAGGGCTAACTGATTGAGATTTTAAAGAAGAACGCTTTGTATAAGCATAATCTTGTTTATTAGATGAATGCTTAGCTTCTTGCAAATATTTAATATTAACATTCATTTTCATAGCTCCAATTTGAACTTGAACAGTGTTATCTTTTGAAATGTTAGAAAGAACAACACCATCAGCATTTAAATTAGAAACAAAAACATTTAAATTAGGTTTAATATTTTCTCTAGGAATTGAATGACTAACTTGTACATCTTCTATATTAGTTTTTACAGAAGCAATTTGTTCATTCAATTTATTTCTAAGTTTATTAGCTTGAGACATAGAAGATGAAGAGTTTAGCTCTTTTATAATTGAATTTGCGGTTTCTTTTGCATCAATAAGAATTTGCTTAGCTTCTTGCTTTGCATTTGCAATTAATTCTTTTTCTTTATTTAGAACATCAGAAGTTTGATGCTTTAGATTTTTCTTTAATTCTTCAGCTTCTTTTAAGGCTGCAGATGTTTTTTCTTTTTCATTTTCAATTTGTGCTTGAGTATCATAAATGCTTTTTAACAAGTCTTCAAAATTAATAGTGTCTTTATCAAGTCTAGAAGAAGCTCGAGCGATAATATCTTCACTTAAACCAAGTTTTCTGCTAATAGCAAAAGCATTGCTTTTTCCTGGAATTCCTATTAAAAGTCTGTAAGTTGGTTTTAAATTTTCAATATCAAATTCAACACTAGCATTTTTAAAATTAGGAGTAACTAGTGCATATTTTTTTAATTCTTGATAATGAGAAGTAGAAACAGTTATAGCGCCTAATTCTGAAAAATATTGTAAAATGCTAATTGCAAGATTAGCACCTTCAAGAGGATCTGTTCCAGAACCTAGCTCATCAAGAAGAATAAGACTTTCTTTAGTTGCTGTATGAGTAATATTTATAATGTTACTCATATGAGAAGAAAAAGTACTTAAAGACTCACTAATACTTTGTTCATCACCAATATCTGCAAATATATGGTCAAAAACATAAATACTAGAATGTTCATCTGCTGGAATGTTCAAACCACTGCAAGCCATTGCAGTTAAAAGCCCAATAGTTTTTAGTGTTACTGTTTTTCCACCAGTATTAGGACCAGTAATTACCAAACTAGAAAAATCTTTTCCTAATTCTAATGAAATTGGAATAACAACAGATTGATCAATAAGGGGATGTCTTGCATTTTTTAAAACTACTAATTTATCATCATTTATTTCTGGTGTACTACAATTATAATCTAAAGAAAAATGAGCTTTTGCAAAAATAAAGTCAAGTTTTCCTATAATTTCTACATTATTTTTTAATTCTTTTGTATATGGATATAATAAACCACTTAAATTTTGTAAAATTCTTTCTATTTCTAAACTTTCTTCGATATGTAAATTAGAAAGTTCATTATTTAAATCAAAAACAGCAATAGGCTCAATAAAAATAGTAGAACCACTGCTAGAAACATCATGTACAAACCCTTTAATATTTCCGCGATATTCTTCTTTAACAGGTATTACAAAACGACCATTACGAATTGTAACAATATTTTCTCTAATATATTTTGAATAAGTAGAAGAATGCAATATAACATTAAGCTTAGAACGAATATCTTGTTCAATTTTTCTTTGTCTTCTACGAATATCTTGTAATTTGCTAGAAGCAGAATCTGCAATAGTTTCTTCATCAAGAATAGATTTCATAAAAATTGAAAGCATACTTGGATTTACATATAAATCAGTAAAGTAATGTTCAACAGCAGAAAAATCTGATGAAGTAAGATAATCTTTTTCAAAATAGTCTTTCAAATCAGAAGACATTTGTAAAATATTTTGTAACTCTAATAGAGCCTTAATACTTAATGTACCACATCCATCTAGAGTTTTTAAATAAACTGTTATATCTGCAATTTCACCTAAAGGTGGTGTACTATTTCTTTGAATAAGTACAACACCTTGGCTTGTTTCGTCAAGCATTTTTTGAACTTCTAATTTATCTTGTGATGGACGAAGCTCAAGAGCATATTTTTTTCCAATATAAGTTTTACAATAGCTTGAAATTTTTTCTAAAATTATATTATATTCTAATTTGTTTAAATTATTATTCATTTTAACCTCCGAACACATATATTATGCCACAAAAATGCTTAAAATTCAATATATTTGCTTTTTTAGCAAAAATATATTATAATAAATATATTACTTTTTGAATAAAAGGGGGACAAAGAAAATGTTATTTTCTTTGGATGAGTTAGAAAAAATCTTTCCGGGTAACACATACAAACAGAACAGACAAATTCTAAGAGAAATCCGGCTTATCAAAAAAGCATACAGAAAGCAAAAAGGTTTTTTAAAATCCCTTAAGCTTACAAGGAAAAAAATTTTACGAAAGTTTTCTTTTTACGAATATGATTGCTTCTGCATGTTTCAGAGGCAAGACACAATGGAAAATTGGAATGAGTTTGTGTCTATTTGTACTGAAAAAAGAGGGGCTGAATTTTTGGAGATTTATATCTAACAGCAAAGAGCTAGTCGAAAGGCTAGCTCTTTTGCTATATAAATAAACATTTTTACAAAAGTTCAAGTAAAAACTTGCCAAAACTGAGAAATAAAGTTATAATA
Source organism: uncultured Clostridium sp. (assembly GCA_945919455.1). Classification (GTDB taxonomy): domain Bacteria; phylum Bacillota; class Clostridia; order TANB77; family CAG-508; genus CAG-269. The sequence goes on from CAMEJH010000003.1 coordinate 22,259, forward strand.
TAAATATACTAGAAAATAAAAACAAAATAGAGAGGAGCGATTTTTATGAAAATAAAAATAACAGGAAAGGAACTAAAGGTAACAGATGCAATTAACGATTATGTAGAAAGAAAAATGGAAAGAGTTGAAAAATACTTTGAAGATGCAGAAGCAGATGTAACAATAAGAACAGAAAGAAATGCTCAAATTGCAGAAATGAGAGTATCAGCAAATGGAGAAATTTATAGAGCAGTAGCAGAAGAAAAAGATTTATATGCATCTATAGATAAAGATCTAGATATATTAGAAGGACAAATTAGAAAAGCAAAAACTAAAAAAGAAAGAATGTTAAAAGATTCAACATTAAAAGTACTAGAAGTTGAAGATGCAAAACATGAAGTAACAGATGAAATACTAAAAGTAGAATATTATGAAATAAAGCCAATGACACCAGAAGATGCAAAACTAAAATTACAAGAAAGACCAACACAACTTTTCTTAACATTTGTTAATGTAGAAACAGGAAAAGTAAATGTTATACATAAATTAAAAGATGGAAAAAATTATGGTTTAATAGAACCAGAAGCATAGAAGTAATTAAGCCTTGGACAAAGTCTAAGGCTTTTATGTTGCCAAAAAAAAGAAAAGTTACAAAAAATTACTAGTATAAAAAACTAAAAAAACTAATAAAAACTATTGCAAATTTTTTTTAGTAAATATATAATGAACAAGAAATGAAAAATTTAGACACAAAAAAACAAATAAAAATATTTAAAATATTATTAATTTTAATATGGATGATAGTAATATTTATGTTTTCTAATGAAAAGGGTGCTAAGTCAACTAGCACTAGTAGAAAAGTAACAGAAGCTATAGTACAAACTGTATCCAGTAAAAGCATAGAGGAAAATGAACCAATAATAGTTAGTTTAGACAAAGTAATAAGAAAACTAGCACATTACACAATTTATACTATTGGAGGAATTGTAATTTTTAACTATGCTAAAACAACAGAAAAGACTAAAAAAGAAAAGATACTATATAGTATAGCTTTTGGGGCATGCTATGCGATTACAGATGAAATACATCAATTTTTTGTATCTGGAAGGAGTGCAAGAATTTTTGACGTAGGTATAGACACTTTAGGAGTAATTACAGGAATATTAATATATCTTGCAATTATGAAAATTATTGAGACAACAAAATTAAAGATACAAGAGTAAAATTACAAGGGGGAAAACAAAAGTGAATATTAACGTGACTAATGAGAATGTTATTGATAATATTTCAATTTTAAAATTACCTGCAAAAGGATATAGAGAACTTTTAGGAAAAAATATACCATATAAATTTGTTAAAAGAACAACAGATGTTACATTGTCTACTATTGCAATGGTAGTGCTATTACCAGTTTTTGCAATAATAGCATTAGCAATTAAATTAGAATCAAAAGGACCAGTATTTTTTAAACATACACGTATTGGTAAAGATGGTAAAATAATTAAAATTTACAAATTTAGGTCAATGGTTGATAATGCAGAAGATTTAATAAAGAATTTTACACCAGAGCAAATGAAAGAATACAAAGAAAATTATAAATTATCAAATGATCCAAGAGTTACAAAAGTAGGTAAATTTTTAAGAAAAACTAGCTTGGACGAATTACCTCAACTTATTAATATTATAAAAGGGGATTTATCTATTATTGGTCCTAGACCAGTTGTTGCAGAAGAATTAAAAAAATATGGAGCTAATATTGAAAAGTTTTTGAGTGCAACTCCTGGACTAACAGGTTATTGGGCTGCTAATGGTAGAAGTTGTACAAGCTATGAACAAAGAATGCAAATGGAATTGTTCTATATTGATAATATGTCTTTAAAAATGGATCTTAAAGTGTTTTTTAAGACTATAGATGCAGTTGTGAAGAAAAGGGGCGCAATATAATTAAACAATCCATTATTATATTAGCATATAATAATAAGATGTTTTTTAGAAAGAGAAAAACTAATGCTAATAAGGGGTAAAACGTTATTCCATAATTGTAAAAGAATAAAAATGAAAAATGTTTCGAAATGTATAAATTTAGCATAATACTACTAAATATTGATGAAAAATATTAAACTATTGCAGAATGATGAAAAGGTTAGAAAAGAATGAAACGAAACTAGAAGAATAATAGAAAATATTAAAATTACAAAAAGCGGAAGTTTTTAAGAAAAAAAGTTTTAGCTAGATGAAGTGCTTCAGCTTTTATGTATTTTTATGGACAAATAACTCCGGTGTTTCTAACTATGTTGTAGATTATGAAATTGAAAAATATGAGACTTACTAGAAGAAACACTTTCCTATTAAACTAGGAATTATAGGACATCGGGGCAAAAGGTATAAGTGATGCTACTCATTAAGAAATAGGTTTGGGAAAATATAAGTATGTAAGAGAATTTACACTAGGAAAGGATATCAAATCTTATTAAAAAATGTTATTATAATTTTGAATAAAGAGGGAGCTGTTTAATTATGGAAAAAGAGCCAATTAGGATTGCTCAAATAATGGGAAAATGGCTTGGAGGGGGAGTAGAGTCAGTAGTAATGAATTATTATAGACATATAGACAAAAATAAAATACAATTTGATTTTATATGTGATGATGATTCAACTAATATTCCTTATGAAGAAATAGAAAGAATGGGTGGAAACATTATATTAATTCCTCCATATCAAAAATTTTTAAAATATCATAAAGAATTAAAAAAAGTTTTAAAAGATGGTAAATATAAAATAGTGCATTCACATATTAATACATTGTCTGTTTTTAGTTTGTTTGCTGCAAAATGTGCAGGAGTTCCTATTAGAATAGCACATTCTCATAGTACGACAAATAAAAGAGAAAAAAAGAAAAATCTAATGAAACAAATATTAAGATTATTTGCAAAAGTATTTGCTACAGACTATATGTGTTGCTCTGAATTAGCAGGAAGATGGCTTTTTGGAAATAAACAATTTGAAAAAGGGAATGTTTACATTCTTAATGATGCTATAGATTTGAAAAAATTTAAATTTGATGAACAAATTAGAATAAATGTGAGAAAAGAATTAAATATTTCAAATGATACTTATGTGATTGGTCATGCTGGAAGATTTGTTGAACAGAAAAATCATAATTTTTTACTAGATATTTTCGAAAAATTAGTTTTAAAAGAAAAAAATGTCATGTTAATGCTTATTGGGCAAGGTCCATTAGAAGAAAATATACACACGAAAGTAAAAAAATTAGGTTTAGAAAAAAAAGTTATATTTTTAGGACAAAGAGATGATATAAATGATTTGTATCAGTCAATGGATGTTTTTGTATTTCCTAGTATTTATGAAGGCTTAGGAATGGTGGCAGTAGAGGCACAAGTTAATGGATTGAGTGTTGTTTGTTCGACCAATGTTCCGAAGGAAGCAATGATTTCAGATAAAATGACTTTTTTAAGTTTAAATGAAAATGAAAAATGGGTAAATGAGTTGGAAAAACAAATGAACAATAGGAAAGCTATACCTCAATTTAATAAAGAATTATATAAATATGATATAGAAAGGCAATGTAAAAGCCTTGAGAAGAAATATTTGGAGATGATAATAAATGAAAAAAACATTAAAAGATTTGAGATTAAGAATAAATAAAATTGGAGCAAAAAGTAGATACAAAAAATTAAAAATTAAAAATCCAACAATAATTTCAAACAATTGTTGGGCGGGAATAGTTTCACAGTATTTGGGTATAAAGTATTATACACCTACAGTTGGGCTATATTTCTATGCTGATGAGTATATTAAGTTTTTATCAGATTTTAAAAGTTATATAAAAAAACCATTAAATTTTATAAAAACAGAAAACTCAAAGCACTATAATGAAATGATTAGTAAACATCATGACAATGCAATTGTTGGAATATTAGGAGATGTGGAAATAGTTTTTTTACATTATAAAGACAAGAAAGAAATTTTAGAAAAATGGAGAAGGAGGGTAGAAAGAATAAATTATAATTGTATTATATTTAAGTTCTGCAATCAAAATTCATGTACAGATGAATTAATAAAGAAATTTGATGAATTACCATTAGAAAATAAAATTTGTTTTTCTTCTAAAGAATATAAAAATTTAAAAAGTGTCATATGGATTAAAGAAGATAATGGAAAAAAAGAGGTAGAGAGAGATTATTATAAATCTCATAAATATTTTAATATAATTAATTACATTAATAGTTTATGAAAAAACTAAAAAAGCAGGTGATTTTATTGATAAAAGTATTGCAAATTGGAGCAACTAATAATCTTGGGGGGATTGAAAATTATTTGATTAATTATTATAGAAATATTGATAAAGAATTGGTAATGATGGATTTTGTTAATATGTACGATAAAATATGTTTTCAAGATGAAATTTTAGGTAATGGCTCAAAAATATACAATATTGTTGATTATAAGAAGAGACCATTTAAATATATTCGTGAATTAAAAAAAATTCTTATAGATGGTGAATATGATGTTTTACATTTTAATATGAATTCTGCTATTTTTCTACAACCGTTAATTGCTGCAAAAATCGCTAAGATACCAGTTATAATTGCGCATTCACATAATTCTTCAAGCGATAAGGGTTTTTTAAAAGAATTATTACATAGAATAATGAAAAAATTTATACCTATATTTTCAAATACATTTTTTGCATGTTCAGATTATGCAGGAAATTGGTTTTTTTCAAAAAAAATTCTTAGGAGTAATAACTTTTATATTATAAATAATGCAATTGAAACCCAAAAATTTGAGTTTAATGAAGAAATAAGAGAAAAGATGAGAAAAGAATTTAACATTGATAATGATGAAATTGTTATTGGACATATTGGGAGATTTAATAAACAAAAGAATCACGAATTTTTAATTAAATCTTTTAAAATAGCTTTAGAATCAAATCTTAAATTAAAATTGATTTTAGTTGGTACAGGACCATTAAAGGAAAAAATTGAAAGTTTGGTAAAAAAAATGAATATTACTGATAATGTTATATTTTTAGGACAACGAAATGATGTCTGTAATTGCTATCAAGTATTTGATATTTTTGCATTGCCTAGTTTATATGAAGGATTACCGTTAGTTGGAATTGAGGCACAAGCATCAGGATGCCGATGCTTATTTAGCGATAGGATAACTGCTAAGCTAAAAATAACAGATACAGTAAAATATTTAAGCATTGATAGTTATGACGAATGGGTAAGAGAGTTTATTAATGAAAAAATTAACTTAAAAAAAAGAAAGTCTGTAAATTTATCAAATTATGATATTAAGACAAATGTAAGAAGAATTTGTGAAATATATTCTTCAAAGTTAACGGAAGGAAAAAAGTGATATGAAAGTAAAAAAAGAAGAAAGAATATCTTTAGATGCGTGTATATTTGCACTAAGCTTTTGGTTAATTTTTATTACAATAGAAGGAAGTTTTTCTATTCAGATATTATTACCATTTTTAATAATTACTATGTTTTATAATATTATTATAAGAAGAGATTATACTTTAAAAATTAATAAAGAAAGTAAAATATTATTTATTTTTATTCTTTCACTTATTTTTTCTACAGTAGTAAACTTATTTAAGAATACAAGCTATATTGGATTTGACACAATAATTGGAGTCTTATATTTTATTGTAATTTTTTTGTGGTATTGGTTTAATACGAATAAAAAGTATAATTCTTTAGAAATTCAAATGATGACTAATTCATATATTTGGATGAGTGTAGTATGTAGTGTGTTTTTAATTTTGAGATTTCTTAAAGGACAAACTGGAAAAATAGCAATGATTAATCTTATTAATGTTGAAATTGACGAAAATTATGTTAGTGCTTTAATTGCATTAGCAACAATGTATATATTTAATAAAATATTAAATAAAAAAAGTGATTTTAAAGAAAAAGGTATTAGTATTTGCTTAATTATGATAAATTCTTTGGCGATAGCATTATCTGGATCAAGGGCAGCATTGATTGCGACGATAATAGCAATGATATTGGCATTTTTATTTTCATTTTATAAAGATTTGAATTTTAAGAAACTTGTTAAGATTGCTATGGTAATTATCATAGCAATATGTATTGGAAGAAAAATATTAGATTATATTCCTGCTTGGACTTATAACAGATATTTTAATAGTAATTATGCTGATAATAGTAATAATACGAGAATATTATTGTGGAAAAATGGGATAGACGGTATTTTTAACAGTCCGATATTTGGTTATAGCATTCGTGTATTTGATAAATTACCAGAGTATTCTTATATTAATGGATTCAAAATTCCAGCTAGAGTGCCTGCGCATCAAACATATTTAGATTTATTACTATATACAGGGATTCTAGGATTTATTCCCTTTATGATTTTTTTATGTATGATTTTTAAAAAATTTTTAAAAAATAAAAATAAAATATATATACCAATGATATTTGTTTTGATTTTTATTACAAATATCATAGGAGCTGAGAAAAGTGTGTTTTTGTGGAATAATTTGATTTTACTCACAATTATTGGAGATTACTTATTAAAAGACGAAAGCAATATAGATGATATTTTATAGGAAATGTAGGGGATTAAATGAAAAAATATATAGAAAAGGTTATAGTAAAATTAAATTTAGTTAATATTATTGCAATTTTTTATTACATTTTTAGAATTTTTAAAATAAAAAACAACAAGGTGTTTTGTCAAAATTTTACAAGTGGAAAAGGTGTTGGGGATAGTCCTAAATATATTGCAATGTATTTATTAAATAATACAAAAAATAAATACGACATAGTTTGGGCTGTAAAAAAAATAGATTATAAAAATGTGCCTGTAGGTATAAGACTAGTAAAAATCTATAGTTTTAGATATTTCTATGAAATGGCAACATCTAAAATATGGATTTCAAACACTAGGTTTGAATTATTTACTAGAAAGAGAAAGAATCAATATTATATACAAACATGGCATAGTCCGTTAAGACTTAAAAAAATTGAAAAAGATGCTTATGATTATTTGAGTGATTATTATAAAAAATGTATGGTAAATGATTCAAAATTAATAGATGTAATATTAAGTGGATGCGATTTTAGTACTAACATTTATAAAAATTCATTTGAGTATTATGGTAAAATTCTTGAAATAGGTACACCTAGATGTGATGTGTTTTTTGATAACATTGCGAATCAAAAAAAATTAAAAAAGATAAAAGAAGAATACAATTTAAACGAAAAAAAAATTATGCTTTATGCACCGACATTTAGAAAAAGGGCGTTAGACAATAAATATTTAATGGATTTCAAGCTAATATATGAAAAATTTGGAGATAATTATAACATTCTAGTAAGGTCACACCCAAGCGCAAAAATTGACTTTACGCCTTATTCTGGAATAATAGATGTAAGTGATTATCCAGATATGCAAGATTTGCTATGCTGTGCAGATATTTTAATAACAGATTATTCAAGTTGCTGTTTTGATATGTTAATTGCGAATAAGCCATGTTATTTATTAATAAAAGATGTCGATAACTATTTAAGTTCAGAAAGAGATTTGTATTTTAAGCTTGAAGAGTTACCTTTTGTTATTTGTAGGGATGAAAATAAATTAGTTGAAGAAATAAATAATTTTAATATTGAAAAATATAATGAAGAAGTTTTCAAATTTAAAGAGAAAATAGGACTTTTTGAAGAAGGGAAAGCATGTATGAAAATTTGTGAAATTATTGATACAAAATGTTTTGGTGATTAAAAATGAAAAAGAGAGAATTTGTAGTTAAAGCATATTTAGAAACTTTTAGAAGAATAAGATTATTTAACATAAAAAATAGTAATATTAGAGGTTTAGCAGATAGAGAATATTGCTATAAAAAGATGAAAAGAAAATTTAGAAAAATAATTAAAAATGAACGAATTCATATGAAAGAATATGATAACATAGAATACTCAAATAAAATTTGGATATGCTGGTTTCAGGGATTGGACAATGCACCGATATTAGTAAAAAAGTGTGTTGATTCTATTATGAATCATATGCCAAATTCAGAAATAATAATTATTACAAGTGAAAACTTCAGTAAGTATGTAGATATTCCTGAATATATAATAAAAAAGTTTAATAAAGGAATTATATCATATGCCCATTTTTCAGATATTTTAAGAATGGAATTGCTTACGAAGTATGGCGGCTATTGGATAGATGCAACGGTATATATGACTGATAAACAAAATATTTTTGAACAACAAAATACTCCTCTTTTTGTTTACAAAAATGTAAGTTTAAATAGAAAAGAGGGACTAGCTGTTGTAGCGTCAAGTTGGCTAATATATTCTTGCAAGAATAATCATATATTAGAATTTACGAAACAATTATTATATACTTATTGGAAAAAAAATAATATATTAATTAATTATAATTTAGTACATATATTTTTCACAATAGCTACAGAAATATATTACAAAGAGTGGGAAAAAGTACCAACTTTTAGTAATATTCCGCCACATTTATTACAATTTGAATTATTAAATAAATTTGACAATGAACGATTAAATCAATTGAAACAAATGAGTTGCTTTCACAAATTAAATAGAAGAGTTGAAAGTGAAAATAAAGATAATTTTTATTATTATATTGTAGGAGGAAAAAATGAAAAAATATAAAATTGGATACACAACAGGTGTTTTTGATATGTTTCATATAGGGCATTTAAACATTTTAAAAAAAGCTAAAGAACAGTGCGAATATTTAATTGTTGGGGTTTCGACTGATGAGTTGGTTCAAATTTCAAAAAATAAAATGCCAATAATACCATTTGAAGAAAGAATGGAAATTGTTTCTTCAATAAAATATGTTGACAGAGTGGTTCCACAAGTAAATAAGGATAAAATAGCTGCATTTGAGAAGTATCATTTTGATGTAATGTTCGTGGGAGATGATTGGAAAGGTTCTGAATTATTTACAAAATGTGAGAAAGAACTTAATAAAAGAGGTAGTAATGTTATATATTTTCCATATACAAAAGGGATATCATCGACTATATTAAGAGAAAAAGTGTTAACTAGAGGAGAAAATAAATAGTAATGGAAAAGAGTAAGGTATTTGTTAAAAATACAATAATTCTATTTATTGGTAAATTTGCAACTCAATTTATGTCATTATTACTTTTACCACTTTTTACACATTTTTTATTAATTGAAGATTTTGGTGCTGTTGATCTATTACAAACATATATAACTTTATTTATTCCCATATTAACCTTGAGAGTAGATAGTGCAATATTTAGATTTTTGATTGATAAAAGAGATGATGAAAATGGAATGAAAAGTATTATTAGTAATGTGTTTTTTTTATTAATAATAGGTGTTTTCATTACTATAATAGGATTTGCAATATTGAATTATTTTGTTGTAATTAATTATTCAAAATATGTAATATTAAACTTGATAATTTTGATGATATCAAATATATTCTTACAATTGTTAAGAGGTCTTGGAAAAAATAAAGAATATTCTATTGCAAGTATCATTACAGGTGTTGCTACATTAATTATTAATATATTGTTAATAGTTGTGTTTAGATTTAATGCTAGAAGTATTTTAATTTCATCATCTGTAGCTAATTTATTATGTATTTATTATGTGTTTTTTAAAATAAAGGTTTTTAGATATGTAGAAATAAGATTGATTAGAAAAAAAATAATTAAGGAGATATTGTCATATTCTTTACCTATGATTCCAAATTCGCTTTCGTGGTGGATTGTAAATGTGTCCGATAGAACAATCATTTCAATGTTTTTAGGAACAGCATTTAATGGGATATATACAGTCTCTTGTAAATTTTCGAATATTTTAAATAGTGTATATTCTATTTTTAATATGTCATGGCAAGAAACGGCTACTTTACATATTAATGATGATGATAAAAATGAATTTTTTACAGATATGATTAATAAATTATTTATTTTGTTTTCTAGTTTAGCGATATTAATACTCGTTTGTTTACCGTTCGTATATGACATATTGATAGGAAATGACTATATTAATTCATATAATTATATACCAATTTTATTATATGCAAATTCTTGGAATGTGTTGATTGGATTAATTGGTGCAATCTATGTGGCAAAGAAAAAGTCAAAGGAAATTGCTGCTACAACGCTTGTTTCAGCGTTAATAAATATAATAATAAATATTATTCTAATAAAATTTATTGGATTATATGCTGCTTGTGTATCTACTTTAATTTCGTATTTTATAATGAGTATATATAGATATATAGATTGTCAAAAGTATGTAAAAGTTAGGCTAGATATCAAGAAAATAACTATTTTTACAGCACTATATATCTTGTCTTCCATAATATATTTAATTAATAATATTTGGATGAATATTATTAATTTAGTGGTTGTAATCGTATATTCACTAATTGTAAATAAATATATAATTACTATTTGTTTAAACTTTATAAAAAATAAATTAAGCAAAAATGAGTGAATCTAAAAATGTGAATAACTCTATGAAAAAGAATATAGATAGATTTTCAAAAGATTTTTTGCTTACAATTAATACAGAAAAAACTAAAAGAAATGAGGTTACAAAATGGAACTACATTTGACAAAAGATAAAAAATATTACCAAAAAATACCTAAAATTTTTTTCTAAAAACTATTGCATAAAAAAATATGTAATGTTATAATCAAATAGAAATTTAACAAAGGAAAGGGAGAATGAAAAATGAAAAAATTTTTAACAGTATCATTATTAGTTGTAATGTTAGTAATGGCAGCTGCTACAGTAGTAAATGCTGCAACATCAGCAACACTAGCAGATGAGCTATATGCAAAAGGAGCAAAATATGGAATGACATCATCAGACAAAGTAAAAATAGAAAGATACTTATCTGAAAATCCAGTTACAGACGCACAAGCTGATGCAGTATTAGCAAAAGCAGATGAAGCAGTAGCTGTAATGGAAAGAGCAGGAGTAACAAATTATGATAAATTAACAACAGCACAAAAAGATGAATTAAAAGCAATAGCTAAATCAGCAGCAGAATTAATAGATGTTAAATTAGTTTTCAAAGCAGGATCAGTAGAAATTTACAACAAAGATGGAAAATTAATAGAAACAGTTACAGAAAATAATGGAAAATTAGCATACACAGGAAATAACGTAAATGTTGTTTTAGTTGTTTCTATAATAGCAATAATTGCCCTAGCTATCACTGTTGTAGCAAAGAAAACATTTGCAAATGCAAAATAAATTAGTACAAGCATTAAAAGCAACTATTAGTAGCATAATAGTTGCTTTATTAATTACAGGGTTACTAATACTTGTAATATATCTATTTCTAGGGCAAGAGATAGGAGAAATTTTTTCATTAGTAAATAAAGTATCAATAACAATTGATGAAAATAGAGAACAAAAGCCAACAACAATAAGTGAAGAAAAAAACACACTAGAAAACTATCCAGAATATGGAACTCAATATGCAACAATAGAAATAGACAAAATAGATGTTAACTTACCAGTATATTTTGGAGATACATTAGAAATCCTAAAAAAAGGAGTAGGACATTCTAGTGGAAGTTACTTCCCAGGAGAAGGTGGCTCAATAGTATATATGGGGCACAACTCTAAGAAAATGTTTAGAAGATTTTCAGAACTACAAATTGGAAACGAAATAAAAGTAACAACAAACTATGGAGAATATAAATATAAAATATATGATATGCAACTAATAAAAGAAACAGAATTAGATAAACTCCCAATACAAAGAGAAAAAGAAATTCTAATGGTATATACATGCTATCCATTTAATAATGTTGGATATGCAACACAAAGATATGTAGTATATGCAGAACTAGAAAAGTAGAAAGGAAGAAAAAATGAAAGTAATAACAAACATCATAAAATTTATTGTTTTAACAATACTTACAGTATGCATTGTTTCAGTAGGAATAATTACAATAGTTTCTTCTACAATTCTAGATCAAAACTATATTATGCAAAAATTAGAAGAAACCAATTTTTACTCAGACACATATGAACTAGTAAAATCAAATTTTGAAAATTATATATATCAATCAGGACTTGACGAAGAAGTATTAAATGATATATGTACAAAAGAAAAAGTTAAACAAGACTTAAACTTAATATTAACAAATATATATCAAGGAACAGATAAAAAAATAGATACAGCAGAAATTGCAGATAAACTTAATGCAAATATAGATAAATTAGACATAAGAAATAGTAAAAACTCAAAAGCAATAGAACAATTTGTAACACATATATGTGATGAATATACAAATACATTAATTCATACAAAATATGAAAATGATATAAATGAAATGTATAGTAAAGTTACAAAATTATTGGACAAACTATATAATGCAATAGTTATAGTAATGGTTGTAGATATAATAATATTAATAATTATAAACATAAAAAAATCAAGAAAAATTATACAAGATTTAGGAATTGCATTATTATCAACTTCAGTATTTAACATAATAATTAATAATATTGTAAATTCAAAAGTTAATATACAAGGAATTAAGATATTTAATGATACATTTTCAAATTCAATAATATCAATCATACAAGAAGTATTAGAAAAGATATTATCATTTGGAATTGGTGCATTAGTAATATCATTAATACTAATTGCAATATATGCTGGAATAACAGCAAAAACAGAACTTCAAGATAAAAAAGAAGAAAAAACAACAGATAAATAGGGGGAAGAGATGGAAGAATTAGATTTAAAAGAACTATTACAAATATTTTGGGAAAAGAAATTACAAATAATATTAATAACAGCAATATTTATGACTATTGGAGTAATATATACTATAGCATTTGTAACACCAAAATATGAATCAAAAACAACACTATTATTAGCAACAAATTCCTCAGGAGATACAAATGGAAAGGAATCTATAACAACAACAGATGTAACATTAAACTCAAAATTAGTATCTACATATAGTGGACTTGTAAAAAGTGATAAAATTATAAGAACTGTAATATCAAACTTAGGAATAGATGAAACTGCAGAAGAAGTTAAAAAAAGTGTAAGTGTAACACAAGTATCAGATGCAGAAATAATAGAAATAAAAGTAAAAAATGAAGATCCAGTTTTAGCATCAAAAATAACAAATGAAATAGCAAAAGTATTTATAGAAAGAGTAAAAGATGAATTTTATGGAATAGACAATTTACGTATAGTAGATGAAGCAGAGGTTTCAGAAAAACCATACAATATAAATCATGTAAAAGATATTGTAATATTTGGATTTGTAGGACTAGTAATAGCATCAATGTATGTACTTGTAGCAAATATGCTAGATACAACAATAAAATCATCAGAGGATATAGAAAAAATAGCAGGAATAACAGTACTAGCATCTATACCTGTTTATGAAACAGCACTAGAAGAGAAAAAAACTAAAAACAAAAGAAAAGGAGGAAAAAGATAATGAAAAAAGAATTAATAGCGCATAAAGATCCAAAATCTCCTGTTTCTGAAATTTTTAGAACTTTAAGAACAAATATACAATTTATGAATTCAAACAAACAGCTAAAAACTTTATTAGTAACTTCAACATTACCAGGTGAAGGAAAAAGTTGGGTTTCTTCAAACTTAGCTGTAGCATTTGCACAAGCAGGAAAAAGAGTTGTATTAATAGATGCAGATATGAGAAAAGGAAGATTATATAATATATTTGGTGTATTACCAAGACCTGGATTATCAAACTATCTTTCAGGAGTAAATGAAAATAGTTTCGAAAAAAATAATTTAGTAAATTTTTTAAGAGAAACAGAAGTACCAAACTTATATGTAATGCCAGCAGGTAATATTCCACCAAACCCATCAGAACTATTAATAACACCTCAGATGGTGAATTTACTAGATGAATTAAAACAAGAATGTGATTTAATAATAATAGATGGTACACCATCAAAACTAGTTACAGATGCAGTAATATTATCTAGAATAGTAGATTCTACAATTGTAGTTACTGCACATAATCAAACCAAAAAAGATGATTTACAAAAAGTAATTAGAGATATAAAAAATGTTGGAGGAAATGTTGCCGGAGTAGTATTTAATAAAATACCAGTTTCTGCAAAAAAATACAATGAAACATATTATTATTCATCAGTTACTCAAAAAACACAGGTAAAACCTAAAACAGAAGTTAATTATGAACAAAAAAGAGAAATACAAAGAAGCAGAACAATAGAAAATAATAGTAATGACAGAGAAACAAGAGAAACTCAAGAAAATTTAAAAACAAAAAGCAATGAATTAGAAGTTGAGGTTGAAATACCAAAGGCATTAAGAAAAGAAAAAACAGAACAGTTTATAACAATTCCAATGAGAGAAGAAACCAAAATACAAATAGAACCAGAAATTCCAAAAGAAAAAACAGCAGAAGAAAGAACTGCAGAAGTACTTAAAGAATTTAATGAATATCTAAAGAAAGAAAAGAGAAGGAAAAACTATAAATAGGAGAGGAACATGATAGACTTTCATTCACACATATTACCCAATGTAGATGACGGTTCTACAAGTATGGAAGAAACATTAAAGTTAATACAAGAAGCAAAAAATGCAGGTTTTACAAAAATAATTTCTACATCTCATTATATAGAGGACTATTATGAATGTGATGAAGAAACTAGAAAAGAACTTTTAGAACAAATCAGAGCAAGTTATTTAGATATAGAAATATGTCTTGGAAATGAAATATATTTAACAAGCGAAATTCCACAATTAATAAAAGAAAAAAAGGCATCAACTATAAACAATTCAAGATATGTATTATTTGAACTTCCAATGAATGCAAAACCATTTAATGCAAAAGAAACAGTATATAGGCTAATAGAAAATGGATATACACCTGTAATAGCACATCCAGAAAGATATAGTTATGTGCAAGAAACTCCTGAATATGTAGAAGAATTAGCTAATATGGGGGCATTATTTCAAGCAAATTTTGGAAGTGTAATAGGTTTATATGGAAAAAAAGCAGAAAAGAATGTACAAAAATTACTAAAACAAGATCTTATACCCTTTTTGGGCTCAGATGTTCATAGAACAGATCAAATTTATACAAAAGTACCAAAAATTTTAAAAAAATTAAATAAAATTATTTCAGAAGAAAAAATACAAGAACTTACAGAAATAAATCCACAAAAAGTTCTTAATAATGAAGAAATTTAATGAATATAATATAAAGGCAGGAGCACATCTCCTGCCTTTATGTATGCTTAAAACATATATAAAATCAAGAAAAATACTTCTGCCAAAATTTAAAAATCTAAATATAGTAAAAACTATTTGTTAGCCATATTATTTTCAACTTGTTGTATCATTTTTCTAACCATATTTCCACCGATTTTACCAGCATCTTTAGCTGATATATCTCCATTATATCCGTCCTTTAAAGTTACACCAACTTCTGAAGCAACTTCATATTTGAATTTATCTAAAGCGCTCATAGCTTCTGGAACTAATTTTTTATTACTGTTGTTTGAGTTTGCCATGTTTTTTCACCTCCTGCTATATATAACATTTCTTAGAAAAAACTATTGCTTTTTCTAAATATATGATGTACAATTTTTGTGAAAATAAACAGGAAAAATTTTGAAAAAAACAAAAAAAACGTAGATTTTTGCTTTTTATGAAAGGAATGAACATAAATATGTATAAGCTAGTTGCAATAGATTTAGACGGCACTTTACTAAATCCTTATGGAGAAGTAAGCGAAGAAACAAAAGAAACTATAAAAATGGTTAAAAACAAAGGCGTAGAAGTAGTAATAGCATCAGGAAGACCAATTGATTCGATAAAAACAATTGCAAAAGAAATTGAAAGTGATAAATATTTTATATCAGGAAATGGTGCTATACTATATGATGTAAAAAATAATGAAATTTTATACGAAAATACACTAAAAAAATCAAAAGTTTTAGACATAATAAAAATATGTGAAGAAAACAGTATTTATTACAATATTTACACAGAAAAAGAAATAATTGCTAAAGGATTAAATTTTAATGTTTTATATTATTATAAAGAAAATCTAAATAAAGATGAAGACAATAAAACACATATAAATATTATAGAAAATATATATGACTATATTTCTCAAAGAGAAGAAAAAATATTAAAAATTACAATATGTGATGACAATCAAACAATATTTAATTCTATTATGAGAAAATTAAAAGAAATTAATGACATAGAAATACTAGAAGTTTCACATATGTCAAGAAAAATAATAAGACAAGGGACAGAAGAAGTACCTATAGAATATTTTTATACAGAAATATCTGCAAAAAATGTAGATAAATGGGATGCAATAGAACAATTAGCTCAGAAATTAAATATAAAAAATGAAGAAATAATTGCTATAGGAGACAATATAAATGATAAAAAAATGATACAAAATGCTGGTATGGGAATTGCTATGGAGGGAAGCACAAACGAAGTGACTCAAATTGCAAATTATGTGACAACCAATAATAGTGAAAACGGTGTTGCAAAAGCTCTTAAAAAATTAATTCTAGAATAAATATTACAACAATATTACAATTATATTAAGTTTATATTACAAAACAAAAAGTTTGTTGATTTTAATCTAAAAAAGATGTAAAATAAATAAAGATAGCATATAAATGCGTATATAAGGAGGAATAAAATATGGCAGTAAATCCAATGCAAAGAAAATCAAGGAATTCATTTTTATTAGGAATAATAATAACATTATTAATTACAGGAATAATAATAATATTTTTATTCTTACAATTAAAAAAAGTAAAGGATGAACAAGCAGCAGCAGCAGCTTTGTTAGCTAATGTATATACATTGAATCAGGATGTAAAATCAGGTCAAATATTAACAGAAGATATGTTTTCATTAAAAAGTGTTGATAGAACAACAATACCAAGTAATGCAACTTCTGTTTTTGATGTAATATCTACATGGTTTTTACAAACAAAAGATGGAGAACCAGTACATAGAGACAAAGATGGATTATATTTAAATACTCCAGATTATATAATAGAAATATATTCTGAAAATGGAGGATATTATAAATTAAATAATGGTGAACATGAAACTATAAGTATAAGAAATGATCCATATTCAGATGATGATGGAAGTTATGTTATTGATAGTAATAATATAGATACAACAACTAGAATATATGAAGAACCAACAGGAAATTTATACACATATAAGTGGGACAATGCTAACAAAACTAGAACGAAAGTGTACTTAGAATTAAATAATGTACCAGTGTTAGCTAAAGTTGATATGAATGCTAAT
Organism: uncultured Clostridium sp.; assembly: GCA_945919455.1. Classification (GTDB taxonomy): domain Bacteria; phylum Bacillota; class Clostridia; order TANB77; family CAG-508; genus CAG-269. Next base: position 39,614 of record CAMEJH010000003.1, read on the forward strand.
ACAGTTATTACACCAGATCTTGTTGTTCAATCAGATGCAGTTGTTACTGATGATGTAAGAAGAGAAGAATATAATATGATAGTATTGCCAATGGATTTGATGACAGATGATTATATAGATATAAGATTAATGCTTCCTAACGGACAAAACTTTATAGTTATATCAAAAACACAAGTAGAAGTTCCTACAAATCAAGATGGATCTTATGTAGCTGATACTTTATGGTTAGAATTAAGAGAAGATGAAATTTTAGCATTATCTAGTGCTATAGTAGAAGCATATGGTATACCAGGTGCAAAATTATATGCAAATAAATATGCAGAACCTGGAATGCAAAACGCAGCTGTACCAAATTATACACCAAATAATGCTGTAACAGCTTTAATTAATGAAAATCCAAATATTGTTGAACAAGCATCACAAGAATTAGCTGCTAGATACTCACAACATTCAAAAGATGTAAGAAATCAATATTTGCAATCAGTAATAAATGACGAAATGGGATATGATTCAAATACTCAATCTGGACTAGATGAATCATCATCAAATACACAAGCAACAAGAAAACAATACTTAGAATCTTTAACTTATTAATACAATAAGGGCATGTAAAATGCCCTTACTGTGAAGTTTTAATACATTATTAGAAATAAGAAAGGAAGAAAAAACAATATGAAAAAAATCGGGTTTATAGGCGTATATGACAAAATCGATTTAGTGTTATGTATTGCAAAAATACTAACAAAAGCAGATAAAAAAGTTTTAGTTGCAGATGCTACCAAAATGCAAAAAAGCAAATATGTAGTACCAGCTATAAACCCTACAAAATCATATATAACAGAATTTGAGGGAATAGATGTAGCTATTGGATTTGATTCTATAGAGAATATAAAACAATATTTAGGAATAGAAAAACAAGAAGATTTTGAATATGACATAATGCTAGTTGATACTGATGATTATGAAGGCGTAATTAATTATAATATCCAAGATTCAGAAAAAATATATTACATAAGTTCATTTGATGCATATTCATTAAAAAAAGGAATTGAAATATTAACAAGAGTACAAGTTCCAATGCATATGACAAAAATATTTTATTCGAAATCAATGCTAAAAGAGGAAGAAGATTATTTTGATTATTTAGCATTAGGACTAAAAATTGTGTGGAATGAAGAAAAATTATATTTTCTATTAGAAAACGGAGATCTGGCAGCAATAATAGAAAATCAAAGAGTTTCAAAAATTAAATTAAAAAATTTAAGTAATGAATACAAAGAAAATGTAATTTTTTTAGTTAATGATATAGATAAAGAAATTGGAGAGAGAAAAATAAGAGGCATAGTGAAAAATCTATAAAAGGAGAATTAGAATGTCAATTGTAACATTTTGGAATGAAGATAGAGAACAAACTGGAAAAACTTTAACCGCAGTAGCTGTGGCAACAAAAATGGCAATAGAACGTAATTTTAAAATATTGTTATTATCAACAAGTTATATGGAACCAACAGTAAAAAATTGCTTTTGGACAGACAGTGCTCAAAAAAATTTAGGCATATTAGCAGGAAAAGGCAGTAACATAGCAGTTGAAAGTGGAATAGAAGGTTTATCAAAGTTAATTGCAAGCAATAAAATACAACCAACAATAATTACAGATTACACAAGAGTAATATTTAAAGACAGATTAGAAGTTCTAAATGGCTTTTCTGGATCACCAGATGCAACAGATGATGGCAATTTGCTAAATTATAAAAAAACATCAGAAAGTTATCCGGAATTAATAAAATTAGCAAATCAATTTTATGATATGGTATTAGTCGATATTGATAGTATGTTGGATAAAACAATAAGAGATCAAATATTAGAAATGGCAAATGTTAATGTTTTAGTAATTAGCCAAAGACTAGAAAGTCTAAATAGATATAACGAACGAAAAAAAACAGATAAACAAATAATAGGACCAAAATGTATACCTGTAATAGGAAAATATAATAAAAATTCTAAATACAATAAGAAAAATATGATGAGATATTTGAATGAGAAAAAAGATTTAAATCTTGTTCCATTTAATACATTATTTTTTGAAGCAGCAGAAGAAGCTTCTGTAACAGAATTCTTCTTAAAGATGAGAGATATAAAAGATACTACTGATGATAATTATATTTTTATGTCAGAAGTATTAAAATTAACAAATAATATTATAACTAGATTACAAGACTTGCAAATGAAAATGAGGTGAGAAAATGTCAATATTTAACACAATTCTAATAATTGTTATATTTGTTGTAGCAATAATGGCAGTTCTATATTATGTTAATAAAAACAAAAATGCAGAAGTAGAGCAAGAGGTTGAAAAAGATGATAAAACATATACTCTTGAAAAAATGAGAGACTATGTAAAAAAGAGATTAGATGAAATAACTAAAATAAACTTATATGATATAGGATTATCAGAAGAGGAATTAAAAAGAAGAAAAAATAAAAAATATGCATTAAAAAAGGCATTAAAAGGATGTACATATGGAGATGTTAATGATAAAAGATATGTAAAAGAACTAATTGGGGATCTATTATCAAAAGAATATGGTATAGACGAAACAAATATATCAAACGCAATTCCATTTGACATTCCATCATTGCTTACATCTCAAGATAAATTTGACATTTTACTTTATACATATAAAAAAGAATTTGGATATGAAGCTTTAACACAGTTAATTAAAAGATATAATTTAGCAACATTAAAATATATCCAAGGAGAGACAAAGCCTTGTTATGTAATAACAGATGATGAGATTGATGAAATATATGAAAAAGAAAATATAGTATTATCGTTCCAAGATAAACTAGAAGTAGTAGTACAAAGAATTTATCAACACTATAAAGGATATAGTTCTATAGATGAAATAAGAGACATGAATATAGACGGTGTATCTGGAGGTGTATCTGGATTACCAGAAAGCTTCTTAAGTCAAGTTGCACAAACAGAGGGAGATTATTTAGAACAAGTAAGTGAGCACAAAGTTCCAAGAGCTTGTGATAGTATATGGATATTTTTCCAAGGTAAATCAATACGTTTAGCATTTTTATCATTTGGAACAGAATCAGAACTAAAAAGAGTTTGTCAAAATATTTACAAATATAATAATCCTGGACAATTATCAGATACAAATGGTTATAAGATCAATGAAATGAAAGATGGTTCACGTGTTGTTGTAGTAAGACCAAGCATGTCAGAAACATGGGCATTCTTTGTAAGAAAATTTGACGTAAAAAGAGCTACACTAGAACAAATAGTAACTTACCCAGGATATGAAGAAACAATTAATTTATTAAAATATCTTGTAAAAGGTGCAAGAATTATATCACTAACAGGTGAGCAGGGTTGTGGTAAAACAACAATGCTTATGGCAATGATAGAAAACATATATGAAACAATGAACTTACGTATTACAGAAACTGCATTTGAGTTACACTTAAGAAAAATTTATCCAACAAGAAACATATTATCAATGCGAGAGACAGATACAATAGCTGGACAAGAGTGTTTGGACGTTCAGAAAAAAACAGATGGTTCTGTAAACATCATAGGTGAGGTTGCAACAGACCCCGTAGCATCTTGGATGATACAATCTGCACAGGTTGCATCTAAATTTACATTATTTACTCACCACGCTAAAACATTTCCAGATTTAGTAACAGCTCTTCGTAACTCAATGTTAAGAGCAGGAGTATTCAAAAACGAAAAAACTGCAGAAGAACAAGTTGTACAAGTACTAAACTTTGATATACATTTAGTAAAAGACTTTAGAGGAAGAAGATATATAGAAAGAGTAACAGAATGTATACCAGTAGAAGATCAATCAACATATGATCATGACTACAAAAGTGAAAAAACAATGGATGGAAAAGTAGAAAAATTTTTCCAAAATGCAACAACATATTTTTCAAAATCAACAGAACAAAAATTATATACATATCAAAATATATTAGAATATGTCGATGGAGAATATGTTATAACCAATAAAATATCAGATAAAAATCTTCAAGAAATGAGAGCTAATATGGATGAATCAGATGTTGAAGAGTTTGATAAATTTGTTGAAAGAAATTGGGGAGAACAAATAAGAAAAGAAAAATTGGAAAGACAAGCAGAAAACGTTGGAGTATCAGTTAGTTTAGCAGATACAGATTCTCCAAAAAGAAGAGGAAGAAAACCAAAAAATGCATAAGAATTTTAAGAGCATAGGAGGTGTTTTTATATAAATGGATACAAGTATACTAAAATATATTATGATTGGGACAGGTGTACTATTTGCTATTGTTATTGGAGTATATATAATCTTAACCAAGAAAATGGGTAAGTCTGAATATAGACAAATGAAAAAACTGCAAGAAGGAACAAAAGCAGATTCATTTTCTATGGATGTATTGTATCAAAAGTTGTATTTAACATATATAAAAATGCCTTTTATAAAAAGATACATATATAAATTAAGAAGAAGACTAGAAATATTAAATATAGATGATGAATATACAACAAGAAAAGATTCTGCAAGAATATTGACAAATGCAATACTTATATTAATACCTATTGTTGCGTTGACAATAATAATAACACATAATAATACTTTACTTATGAGTATACTATTAATTTTTGAATTATTTATTGTAGATACAGCAGTAGATGGAATGGTCGATAAAATAGATAATAATCTACTAAGAGAACAAATAGACTTTTTTGCAGAAATAAGACATGCATACCATGAATATAATATGGTTGAAGAAGCAATATACCAAGTATCATTAGATGATGAAAAAAATGTTTCAAAGCAAGGTGAAAAAATTTATGAAATATTAAGCTCTGATGATCCAGAGACAGAACTTGAAAAATACTATGATATTGCACCAAATAGCTATTTAAAAGAATTTGCTGGAATATCATATTTAACACAAGAATTTGGAGATAGACAAGAAGATGGATCTTCTTTATATCTTAAAAATATAAACAACATAACACAAGAAATGCAGATAGAAATATTAAAGAGGGATAAATTAAATTATGTATTCCAAAGTTTAGCGTTTATCTCAATTGCGCCAGTACTATTGCTAGAACCATTAAAGAATTGGTCAGTTTCTAACTTTACATTTACTACTAGTTTTTATAATGGAAAATTAGGAATGATTATACAAATATTAATTGTATTATTAACAGTAATATCATATATCATGACAAGAAAACTAAAAGATAATGGAGGAGTACAAGTAGATATATCTACAAATCAGCATCCATGGCAAGAAAAAGTATACAAAAATCCAGCTTTAAAGAAAATAATAAATGCATTTATACCAAAAAAAGGTTCAAAGGATTATAGAAAAATGCAGAAATTATTAAAGGATTCTGCATCAAAATCTAAAATGGAATGGGTGTATATAAATAGAATTTGCTTAGCAATAGTTGCATTTATTGCAACAATAATATTATCAGCACAGTTACATAGAATAGCTATAAACTATATATATACAGAACCAACAACAGAAACAGTAGTTATGGGAACATTATCAGAAGCGAACCAAAGAAAAGCAGATGAACTTACAAAACAAGATAATTATTTTCTGGACAAGCTAAAAGGTAAACTAGATATAACCCAAGAGGAAATTGAAAAAGAGATGATAAAATCTCCTTATTATGAAGAAGGCGATGAAAAATTACATACAGATGCAGAAAGAATTTTGGAAAAACTGAACGTAGTAAATTCTGAAAATATGCAGTGGTTTGAAGAATTATTAGCAATAGTATTTGCAATAGTTGCTTATATGGCTCCAGTTTGGATGATGTACTTCCAAAAGAAAATGAGACAAATGGATATGGAAAGCGAAGTAATGCAGTTCCAAACAATTATAGTAATGTTAATGAAAATAGAAAGAGTAAATGTAGAAATGATTCTTGAATGGTTAGAAAGATATGCAAACATATTCAAAGAACCTATATCAAGATGTGTAAACAATTATGAAGCTGGAGCTTGGGAAGCACTAGAAGAACTAAAAAATTCAGTAACAAATCAAGATATGATAAGAATTGCAGAAAGCTTACAGGCAGCAGTAGAAAAAATTCCAATTAGAGAAGCTTTTGATGAGTTAGATGCAGATAGAGATTATCACCAAGAAAAGAGAAAAGAAACAAACAATCAATTAATATCAAGAAAAGGACTAATAGGAAAAGGTGTAGGTTTTGCACCTATGATATGTCTATTTGTTGGATATTTAATAGTTCCATTAGTTGTAATAGGAATCTCAAGTATGTCAGGAGCATTTACTCAATTAGGTGGATAAAATCAGGAGGTTTAGATGGAAAATGCAACAAAAGCTTTGTTAATAGCTGCTGGAGTTATGATAGCAGTTATGATATTATCATTATTGCTTATTGGGTATAATCAAATTTCTGATTACTATAACAAACAACATGAAAGTACTGAAGTAGATCAATTAACAAAATTTAATAGTAAATTTGAAAATTACCATAGAAACAAAATAAGAGGTAGTGACATGATATCTCTTATGAATAGAGTAAGAGATTACAATGCAACACAACATTACCAACAAGGAACAGGATATGAAAGAATAATTGTAAAAATATCTATAGGAACGAGTAATTTAGACAGTTTTAGATATATTACACAGTCAAATAAAACTAATTATAATTTTACATATGAATCAATACTTCCTAATACAGGAATTATAACAAATGAATCTGGATCTGATGATCAATTAGTAAGTGTAACTAGTAAAATTACTGATGAAATTAATAATAATTCATCATTAGGAGTATCTGATACAAATCTACAAACTCTAGCAGCAAATATATCTAATATTGTATTAGCAACTAGTATAGAGAATTCATCCTTAGAATATGATCAAAGAACAAGGGAAAAAAGAATAAATTTATTGAAAAACACATTAAAATTATCAGAAGATCAGATAAATAGCAATTTAGAAAAAATTAAAAAGATAACTTGTCAATATTATGAATATACTCAATTTAAAAGAGCATATTTTGACTGTACAGAAGTTAAATATGATGAAAAAACAGGAAGAGTTTGTGAAATGAACTTTGAAGTTAGAACAAATGGCGGAAATGTAGAATTCAATTAATATATGTGAAAGGAAATTATAGATGGAAAATGCAACCAAAGCATTATTAATAGCTGCTGGGGTATTAATAGGAATAATGATAATTTCATTAGGTGTTGTGTTATATTATTCATTGCAAGTATATGTTGTAGAAACACAACAAACTATGGAAGAAAATGCTATTAGTAAATTTAATACACAATTTTTGAAATATATTAATATGACAGAAGATTCAAGTGGTGCTATTATTTTAAATGGTAAAAAATATAATATGGATTTTAGACTTAGACTACAAGATGTAATTACTGCTGCTAATATAGCCTATGAAAATAATAAACAGCTTGGACTAGAAGAAGGACAAACAGCTGATGCAAATGAAAATAATTTATATGTACGAGTAAATGTACTTTTTAATGGGGTAACACCACAAAAAAACAGTATAGAAAAAGATATAAATAAAACAGCTTCAGAGTTATTGCAACAAGACAATGATTATGAATATAAATGTACTGATATTGATATAAAAATAAGTGAAAAAACAGGAAGAGTTTATGAAATAACTTTTAAATAACTCTTGAGTTAATAAAAACAAAATGATATAATGAGGATAGAATATGAAAAAAATATTTATATTTTTTGCAATTGTTATAATAGTAGTTGCTATAATAGGAGTTAGATATTATTCTTATAAAGTAGATTATAATGCAATATTAAAAGAAAATGCAGAATATGAACAGTATAAAGATAAAGAAATATATGGATTAGACTTAGCTTCTATGATAAACAAGACTGTTGATAAAAATTTAAAAAATAAAATAGAAAAATCAGAAGATGGAAATTTTATACAAAATGATGAAAATTCTATAGAAATAGAAATATATATTTTAGACAATGAAACAACATATAAAATGGAAACTTTCTATAATAAAGGAACAGAGCAATTTGTGCAATATTATGGAAATATAAAATTTAAATGTTCAAAAATAGAATATCATAAAAATACAGGAAAAATAAAATATCTATTATTTGAACAAATATCAGATAGTTAATAAAGTTCGATAAAATATTTTATCGATTTCAATAAACAAAAGTAAAAAGGAGGGAAAAAACTATGGAGAACGCAACCAAAGCATTGCTAATTGCAGCAGCAGTTTTAGTAGCAATACTAATTATCTCTTTAGGACTAGTTGTTTACAATATGGCTGCAGAGACAGTACAAAGTGTAAACATTGACGAGACAGAAATACAAGCACACAACGAAAAATTCACTAGATATGAAGGAGAGGCTAAAAGAGGTAATGATGTTAATGGTTTACTAAACCAAGCTTTAAATTACAATATGGCTCAAACAGATGATGCTAAAAAAGTACAAATAAGCTACAAAGGTTCAGGAGCAGGTGCAGCAACAGAAGTTCTTTTATATACTAGCCAAAAAACAAGTGCAAAAAAGGTTGACACAGGAAGAACATATAAAGTTGTAGGTATTCGTGATACAGTATCTGGATTAATAACAAAAATTGAAATAACACAAAATTAATTTAATATAAGAGAAAGGAGATATACTATGGAAAATATAACAGAAGCATTAAAAATTGCATTTGGAGTTATGATGTTTGTGTTAGCATTAACCCTTAGTATATCTTGTTTTTCTCAAGCTAGAGTTGCAATTGACAATGTAATTACAATAAAAGATAGGGAATCAGAATATACATATGTTAAAACTTCAAGTAATACAAAAAATAGAATTGTTAGTGTAGAAACAATAATTCCTACAATTTATAAGGCATACAAAGAAAATTTTAGTATAGAGTTTTATAAATCAGATGGAGTAACTCCATTATATTTATATACATATGTAGATCCAAATCATATAAAAACAAATGTAAATTATATTGATTTAAAAAGAGAAATATTGCCAGATGCAACAGAAGCAATTAAACATTTCGATACATTATTAGGATCTGAAACTAATAAGCCGTTAAATTTTAGAGATAATTTTATATATACAGATGGATTATATGAATTTTTTAAAAACAATAAATTTGAAGAACGATTGGGAGAATATTACCAAGAAGACGCCTTAGAAGGAACTGTAACAAATACATTAGAAATAAATAAAACTAAAAAAAGAATTATATCATATATATTACAGGAACCAGCTAATGGAGTAAGAGAACCATAATAAAATTAGAAAGGAGAAATGTTAGTATTTTTGCTAACAATTGTTATATATGGAAGATTCAACAATTTCAATAATAGGAATTATAATAGCATCAATATTAATGTTTATAGTTCCACTTGTTTTAATTGCAGACAGGAGTGACGATATATCACATTTAACTGTACAAACTCTTACAGCTCAATTTGTTGATAATATTATTAAGCATGGAAAGATAACTAATGAGGATTATGGAAGGTATATTTCATCATTATCTTCTACTGGAAATACTTATGATATTGAAATAGAAATAAAAATTTTAGATGAAAATACTGCTCAAAGAGAAACTAATAATGATACTAATGCAGGAATAGGACAAAATTCATATTATTCAATATATACTAGTCAGATTGAAGAAAAATTAGCGGAAACACAACCAGATCTATCTAACCCAACTAATTCTTTAAATAAAACAGGACAACTAATTTTAAAAGAAGGAGATGTAATTTCAGTAACTGCTAAAAATAGTAGTAAAACATTATCTCAGACACTAAAAAGCATTTATTATAATATAAAGGGAGAAGATCTTCATATTATAGCGGGTGCAAGTACTGGAACAATTGCTGTTAATGGAGCAATATAAATAAAAATGGTTATTAGTGTAAATAATCATTTTATTTTTTTATTATATATAAATAAGGGAGACCAACTATGAATATAATTTATACATTAACGACAGTATTAATACTTGTTTTGCATATATTAATATATAAAAAAGAGGAAAAAGAAAATATTATAAAATGGATAGTAATAAGTATAATGCTTCTATTTTGTTATAATATTTGTATAAGTGTTATAATGTCATTAATACATATACCGATAAATTTGTTAAGTTTAACAATAATCAATATAATAATATTATTATTACTAAGTATAAAGATTTATAAAAATAAAAAAATTCAAAAATATACAATAAATAAAATAGATATTATTGGTATTATAATATTTTCTTTAATTACACTAATAGTAGTAATAAAAGAATACGGAATACCATTAAATATGAATAATTCAATTACAGATGGAGCAGTACATTATTTTGCAGCAGATGAATTTTATAAATCATCAAAATTACTAGATAAAAATTCAGAAACATTTGATTTTTGGAATTTTTCAACCTTTATGCCAGGTGCATATATTAATACTGGAATTTTATTTAAAATGTTTTCTGGAATAATTGATGAAATATATTTTTGCAAAATATATTTAATATTGAATGTATTTATTTGGTATTTATCAGGTGTACTAATGTATATATTATTAAGTAAAGACAAAAAACAAGAAAAGCAAAAAATTTTACCATTAATATTTTCGTTAGTATATATGTTAGCATATCCCTTAAATAGCTTAATTGCTGGATTCTCATATCTTTCTTTAGCATTAAACTTTATAATTACAATATTAATAGTTACACAACTTAAAATTAATAGTTACTATAAATATATCATAATGTTTTTACTAAATTTTGGATTATTCTTCTCTTACTATTATTTTTTGCCAGTAGTATATGTAGCACTATTTTTACAAATAATAATAGATGCAAAGAAAAATAAAAACAAAATATTTGCCAAAGAAAATATAGTTAATGTAATATATACTTTACTATTTCCGGGATTATTTGGACTGATGTATTTTGAAATATTCCCACTTATTACAGCTTCACAAAATCCTATTTCAGAAACTGCTGTAGCTCTTGGAATAGAGGGCAGTATTTATAGCAATTTTATAACAAACATATTAATATTTTTAGTATTATCAATATGTCAAATAATATACAATTTAAAAAATAAAAAAACAAATATATCAGAAACAATGTTAATTTTAAATCTAATATTTTTAGTAATTATATTTATTGGAATGAAATCTAACATAGTTTCAAATTATTACTATTATAAATTATATTATTTAATTTGGATATTTGTTTTAATTGTAGGATATAATATGATTGAAACAATAATCTCAAAAGGAAAAATAATAAAGATTGTAGCATATATTTTAACTACAATATACTGTTTGGGAATAGTAATAGCTATGTGTTTTAACAAAAATTTTATATTTTTTGATATATATAAAGAAAACCGCAATAATTTAAATTCTGAAATTAAAATAATATATGAAGAGGAATTAGAAGTTATTAAATACTATAATGAAAATATTAATATAGATAAGCATAAAGACAGTAAAACATATTTTTGTGTAACACCATATGAAGCTGCTAGAGCATATTGGATATATGCACTTACTAAAAATCCATTTGACTATATAGATGTGTCATATGGAGAATATGCATATGATTTAAAATGGTTTATAGAAAGTGAGAATAATTATGCTGTAATATTTAAAGAAGATTATTTTGGAAACTTTGATGAGATAGATAAAGAAATAGAAAAGGAAGATGTAAAAATACTTTTTAGAAATAAAATGGGAATCATCCTTGAGAAAAATTAACTTGAATAAAAACAATATAAATACAAATAATAAATTAAAAGGAGTGAAATTATGAAAACACTCAAAAAAATTAGTTTATTATTTGTATTATTTTTTATATTTATATATACAATTTCAATAGAAAATATTCCAAAAACAATATTTATATTTGAAGGAGAAAAAATTAATTTTTCTACATTATGGGGAATACAAATAAAAAGACAAGACAGTTCAATAGAAACTTCTACTAATTTATCTTCAGATATTTTTGAAAAAGCTGGTAATGAAAAGTTAACAGTAAGTTTATTTAATAAAATTGATATAAAAACAATTGATGTAAATGTGATGGAAGAAACAGAGATTATACCAGTTGGAGAAATTGTAGGAATAAAGTTATATACAAGTGGAGTATTAGTAGTTGGAACTTCTTCAATAGAGAATAAAGATGGAGAGATATGTAAACCATTTGAAAACACAGGAATACAAGAAGGAGACTCTATAATTGCTATAAATCAAAATATAGTAAATAATACAGAAGAATTAATAAATGCAGTAAATGAAGCACAAGGAGAGAGTATAAACATAACTTATGTAAGAAATGATGAAGAAAAGACATGTGAGATAAAACCTGTTAAAGATAAAGATGATAAATATAAAATTGGATTATGGGTTAGAGATAGTGCAGCAGGGGTAGGAACAATAACTTTTTATAATGAACAAACAAATAGTTTTGCTGCATTAGGTCATGCAATAACAGATATAGATACAGGGGATATAATAAACACATCATCTGGAGAAATTGACAATGTTAATATTATATCAATTGTTAAAGGAGCGAAAGAAGAGCCTGGTAAAATACAGGGAACTTTAAAGAATAATACAGCCATAGGAAATATATATAAAAACACAAAATATGGTATTTATGGAGTAATAAAAAATGCAGATGATTTATCAATAAATTATAATAACAAAATGAAAGTAGCGTCAAGGCAAGAAATAAAAACAGGAGCAGCCAAGCTTCTATGTGGTGTAGATAATGGAATAAAAGAATATGATATAGAAATACAAAAGATTTATTTAAATAATAATTATGATAATAAAAGTATGTTAATAAAAGTTACAGATCAAGAACTTATAAATAAAACAGGTGGAATAGTACAAGGAATGAGTGGTTCTCCTATTATTCAAAATGGAAAATTTGTTGGAGCAGTAACACATGTATTTGTAAATGATCCACAGATTGGATATGCTGTTTTTGGAGATATTATGATAAAACAATTAAGTGAAATTAAATAATGAGGGTTCCTATTTTAGGAGACCCTCATATTTTAGTTGAACACAACTCCAGTTCCGTTTAAATTTTCGCTTTGGACATCATTTATATTATTAATTCCTTCATAACCTAAAAATCTATTAACATTTTTTTGCGCAATTCCAGTTTCTGTAGCTATAGTATCTACTGAAGAAAAGCCATTTTGTTCAATATAAGATTTAAATGTAGATAATTCTAAATTATCTTTACTAGCACATTTTGGACAGACATCTCCATCATTAGCATAAAAAGCTCCACAACGACTACATTTATTTAGTTCCATAAGATCAGATCCTTTCTCTAAAGTATATTCTGGCTGCATTTTATCATAAAAAGAAGAAAATAGAAAGGGGTTTTAAAAAATATTTAAAAAATTTATAAAAATCCTTGACAAAATTTAAATAATATCTTATAATCTATAAATGTCAGGGAAATGCAGGTGTAGTTCAATGGTAGAACCTCAGCCTTCCAAGCTGATGACGTGGGTTCGATTCCCACTACCTGCTCCAAAATCCTGACAATTATAACTTCATATATGCAGGTGTAGTTCAATGGTAGAACCTCAGCCTTCCAAGCTGATGACGTGGGTTCGATTCCCACTACCTGCTCCAGATAAAACAAACGGGAAATCGTTTGTTTTTATTATTTTATATGTAGAAATACATATCCTTACTCATATGTATGTGTGAGTTGAATATCCAAGAGGAGGTGAATATAATGAACAAATACGAAAGTGTTATCATTATTAATCCAAATTTAGACGAAGCTGCATTAAAAGCTTTAGAAGAAAAATTTACAGGATTAATTAATGAAAATGGAAAAGTAGAAAATGTTGTAGATATGGGAAAAAGAAAATTAGCTTATGAAATAAAAAAATTCAAAGAAGCATTTTATGTACAATTTGAATTCGAAGCAAAACCAGAATCTATAAAAGAAATTGAAAGAGTTTATAGAATTACAGATGAAATTTTAAAATTCATTACAATAAGAAAATAGTTAGGAAACATAGGGGCCTGAATTAAAGTAGAAAGGTAAAGTGATAAAATATGAACAAAGTAATTTTAATGGGTAGATTAACAAGAGACCCAGAAGTAAGATATACACAAACAAATAATACAGTAGTTGCATCATTCTCATTAGCTGTAAACAGAAGATTTGTAAGACAAGGAGAAGAAAGACAAGCAGATTTTATAAATATTGTTGCTTGGAGCAAATTAGGAGAGTTTTGTAGCAAATACTTTAAAAAAGGTCAACAAGTAGGAATAATAGGAAGAATTCAAACAAGAACATGGGACGATGATCAAGGTCAAAAACACTACGTTACAGAAGTAGTTGCTGAAGAAGCATATTTTGCAGATAGTAGAAGAGATGGAGAAGCTTCAAGCTCTTCATTTGAAAATACATTTGGTAATACAGTACCAGGAGGAGCAGATTTTGAAGTATCTTCAAGCGATGACCTACCATTTTAAAACAAGGAGGGGAATAGAAAATGGCTGATAAGAACAAAAAAAGAAATAATAAAAATAATAATAACTATGATGAAGATTACAATCCAAAGTTTAGAAAACAAAGAAAAAAAGTTTGCGTATTATGTAGTGACAAAAACTTTGAATTAGATTATAAAAATCCTGAACAATTAAAGAAATTTATTAATGATAAAGGAAAAATCTTACCAAGAAGAACAACAGGAGCTTGTGCTAAACATCAAAGAGACATAACACTTGCTGTAAAAAGAGCTAGACATATTGCTATATTACCATATGCAGCAAAAGATTAGAAAAAATGTGGGGAAAACTAACAGTGGAATTTATTCCAGAGTGAGCTTTCTCCATTTTTGTTTAGTTATATAAATTTCTTTCATATAAATCTTCAATAAAAACATCTTTTTCTTCAAAATTATCAATAAAACCAACTTTAGCAATATTATCATTTACACCTTGTATCCACACAGGGCGTTCATCATAAAAAATATCAACTTTCTCTTTGTTATTTAAAACACTTTGAACTCTATCAAGTTTCATATAACCACCTCGTAAATAATTATATACATAAAAATATTAATTATTCATTTAATAAAAAAATCGTTTGACTTATTATGTAGAATAATGTAAAATATATCTGTGGAGGAAGAAAAAAATGGTTGAAAGAAAAACGTTTTTAGATACATTACAAACAACAATTAGGCAACTAGAAAAAGAAGGAATAATAACAAAGGAACAATTAGAAGAAAAAATAAATGTGCCTATTGAATGGTTGTATAGCAGTGGGATAGATAGGAAAGTTTTAACCAAAACAATGGATAATATATGTAAAATGATAAATCCTGTATATAAAAACTCAGTAAAAAGGGAATATGCAATTGACCATATAAGAATTTCCGAAAGACTAGACAGAATTATAATAGAAGTACCAGGAAGAGATGATTGGACATATTTTTGCTTATCTGATGAAAAATTTCATAAAAAAGGAAAAATAGCATATTTTAGTAGTGAAGAATTTATTCAAGAAATACATAAAACAATGAAAGAAGCAAAACAAGAAAGACTAAGATCAAAAATAGATTCTATATCAACAGAAGATTTAACAGAAATTATAAGTGTAATGTTTGATCAAAGACAAAAGGAAAATGAATTAAAAGGATTATCAATATCATTATCAGAAATGATAGAAAATTTTGGAGAATATTATAAATATTTGTGTAATGAAAAGCAACAAATTAGAAATGAGCTACAAGAAGAAGGACAGATTATTTCAGGAGGACTAATAGAACAAGATATAGATCAAAGAAATTATGGAGCAAAAACAAATGGTGAATTATCCGAAAAAACTGAAAGAAAAAATGAAATTTATCCATTTGAAGAAAGAGATGAAATATTTAGAAGACTAAAGCCAATAAAAATAATATCATTTGACTCAATAGATGAAAATAGACAAGTGCAAAAGGGAACATATATGAGCTATGTTTATAAGAACAATAGAGAAAATGGAGGATATTTTTTGATTTCTGAGCCATACCAAGGAGATAAATCTTGTAGAGCAGTGTATTTAACAGATGAATATATAGAAAATATGCAAGATGGAGAAAAAAATTCGAGTTTTTGGGTGGATATAGCAAGAGCTTATTTAGAAATGTCAGGACAAGAATTTCATGATGAAAATGGAACATATACTTTTAAACATAGAGCGTTAGATACATATGCAGCAAGAATGAAATATATTGTTTCAGGAGAAGTTGACAAAAATGTATCTAAAAGTGTAATATATAGTGCAAAAATGAATTTAGCTCAATTATTTGGAATAGAGATAAATAAAGGAAAATTAGGCAAAATTGTAGAAGGAGTTACCAAAAGCGAAATAGATGCAGCAAGAGCTGTTGTTACTCCTAGAACATTAGAAAATAATGTAGGAGGAAGAGAATAATGTCAGATACAAAAGAAGATTACAGAGAAGCAATATCAGAAACATTAGAGATATTGCAATTTGCAGATGAAGAAATAATAAACAAAATACCATTAGAAGTATTGCAAAAATTAAATTCTCAAAAATCAATAACATATATACCTAAGTTCAAAGAAATTGAGGGAGTTAGTGAAGAAAAAATAAGTAAAAAGGCAAAAGCAATATTAGCAGTATTATATCGTGATTATATATGTACAGAAGAAGAAAAAATAGAATTTGATAAAAAACAGTACCAGTAGAGGTAAAAAAATATTTAAGTAAAGAGCATTAAATGAGGAGGAAACAAAAAATGGAAGATACAAAAAAAGAAAAACTAATAATGAAAACAGAAGAAAACACAAAAATATCAGAATTATTAAAACAACAAATAGAAGATAGTGAATATCCAGTAGTTGGAGCAAAATTTAATAATGAATATAAAAACTTAGATTATCCGTTAGAAGAAAGTGGAAAAATTGAATTAATAGATTTATCTTCAAAAGAAGGAATGAAAATATATAGGAGAACACTTACATTTATAATGGGAAAAGCATTTTGGAATACATATCCAAAAGCCCATGTAATAGTTGATTATCAATTGTCTAATGCAATGTACTGTACAATCGAGAATATGGAAGTTACAGAAACAATGATAGAAAAAGTAAAACAAAAAATGAAAGAAATTATAGATCAAGACTTAAAAATAGAAAAAAGGACAATGACAAGGGAAGAAGCGGAAAAATTTTATAAGAAAACAAATACTCCAAAAGGAAGATTACAATTTGACTTGAAAGATAATCAAGAAATAAATATGTATTATTGTAAAGACTATTATAATTACATATATGAAACTATAGCAACACATACAGGAATCACAAAGGTATTTGATTTACAAAAGTATAGTAAAGGATTTTTACTAAGATATCCAAGTAGTAATGACATTAATACATTACCAAAATTCCAAGAAACAAAAAAATTATTATGGGCATTACAAGAATATGAAACAATATATAAAGTACTTAATGTAGGAACAGTATATAGATTGAACACAGCAGTAAAAGAAAATAGAATAAAAGATTTAATATTACTTTCAGAAGCTTTACATGAGAAAAAGATTTCTCAAATAGCAGATAAAATAGCTGAAAGAAAAGGTGTTAAAATAATATTAATAGCTGGTCCATCATCTTCAGGAAAAACAACATTTGCTCAAAGATTAGGAATACAATTAAAACTTAATGGACTAAAACCTGTAACAGTTTCAGTGGATAATTATTTTGTGGAAAGAGAACAAACTCCAAAAAATGAAAAAGGCGAATATGATTTTGAATGTATAGAAGCTATAGACACAGAACTATTTAATAAACATTTATTAGCATTATTAAATGGTGAAGAAGTAGAAATGCCAGAATTTGATTTCCATGAAGGAACTAAAAAATATAATGGAAACAAAATAAAAATGGGAAAAGATGATGTTTTAGTTATAGAAGGAATTCACTGTTTGAATGATAAACTAACAGAAAAAATACCTCATGACCAAAAATATAAAATATATATAAGTGCATTAACAGTATTAAATATGGATGCATTTAATAGAATTTCAACGACAGATACAAGATTAATAAGAAGAATTGTAAGAGATAATCAATTTAGAGGATATACTGCAAAAGATACTATATCTACGTGGGATAATGTAAATAAAGGAGAAGCAAAAAATATTTTTCCATTTCAAGAAGAATCAGATAGTATATTCAATACATCATTAATATATGAATTAGGAGCTTTAAAAGAAGAAGCTATGCCACTATTAGAACAAATAACAAATGATCAGCCAGAATATGCAGAAGCAAGAAGGTTGATAGAAATATTAAGATATTTTGAACCAATACCAAAAGAATTAGTTCCATCAAATTCTTTATTAAAAGAATTTTTAGGAGGAGGAGACTTTAAAGGGTAATTTTATCACAGTTTTCTTTTTTACCTTTGGGCAAATTTATCCCAGGTCTACTTTTTCCCTAAAGGGAACATAATATATATAAAGGAGAAAGAATGTTAGAGAAGAGTAAGTTTATCAGAATAGATGAAGAATTTGTATGTGAAAACTGTGGTAAGAAAGTACCTAAATTAGGATATACTTGTAGAAATCATTGTCCATATTGCTTACATTCTAAGCATATGGACATTAACCCAGGAGATAGAGCAGAAAACTGCCATGGCATATTAGAACCAATAGGTCTTGAAACAAATAGTAAAAAAGGCTATGTAATTATATTTAAATGCAAAAAATGTGGAGCTATTAGAAAGAATAAGGCGGCAGAAGATGATGATATGAATGAATTAATAAAATTAAGTGCAAAACACTAAATATATTTTAGACAAAATAAAAAACGCTTTTCGCGTTTTTTTATTTATTGTGCTCTTTTTACTTTTCCATTTTTTAAACATTTAGCGCATACATGGATTCTTTTTATTTCTCCATCAACATCAGCTTTTACTGTTCTTAAATTAGGCTTCCAAGTTCTTGGAGCTCTTTTACTTATATGAGAACGAGTTATACTCAATTTATTTCCATGAATAGCTGTTTTTTCACAAATTTCACATTTTGCCATGATTAAATGCACCTCCCAATTTAAATAATAAATTTGACTAATAACTAGTTTACCACAAATAATACAAAATTACAAGTGTTTTCCATAAAAAAAATAAAAATACAAATTTATGATAAATTCAAGTATTTTCAAAAAAGTATTGCAAAATGGAAAAAATATGATATAATATAAAAGCTATAAGCAAGACAAGAAAGGAAGATTATAATGAATTGTAAAGTAGAAAAAACAGAAAACGCAAATGAAGTAAAACTAGAAATCACAATAGAAGCAGAAAAATTTGAAAATGCAATGAAAAAAGTATATTTTCAAAATGCAAAATATTTTAATATACCAGGATTCAGAAAAGGAAAAGCTCCAATGAATATAGTAGAAAAATACTATGGAGCACAAATCTTTTATGAAGATGCATTTAACGAAGTTGCAACAGAAAGTTATGATGAAGCATTAAAAGAAAATAAAATAGAAGCAGTTAGTAGACCAACAGTAGATATCAAACAAATGGAAAAAGGAAAAGATGTTATATTTACAGCAGTAGTACAAACAAAACCAGAAGTTGAACTAGGAAAATATAAAGGAATAGACTTAAAAAAAGTTGAGTATACTGTAGAAGATAAAGACATCGAGCATGAATTAGGACATATGCAAGAACATAATTCAAGACTAGTAAGCATAGACAACAGAGCACTAGAAAATGGAGATATAGCAACAATAGATTTTGAAGGATTTGTAGATGGAGTTGCATTTGACGGTGGAAAAGCAGAAGGACATGAATTAGAAATAGGAAGTGGAGCATTTATTCCAGGATTTGAAGACCAATTAGTAGGAATGAATATAGATGAAGAAAAAGAAATAACAGTAACATTCCCAAAAGAATATTTTTCAAAAGATTTAGCTGGAAAAGAAGCAATGTTCAAAGTTAAATTACATGAAATAAAGAAAAAAGAATTACCAGAACTAGATGACGAATTTGCAAAAGATGTAAGCGAATTCGATACATTAGAAGAGTTAAAAGCAAGCATTAAAGAAAAATTAGAAAAAGATAATGAACAAAAAGCAAAATATGAAACTGAAGATGCTGCCATAAAAGCAGTATGTGAAAAAGTAAAAGTAGAAATCCCATCAGGAATGGTAGAGATGGAAGTTGAAAATATGCTAAAAGACTTTGAACAAAGACTAGCATATCAAGGACTAAAAATGGAACAATACCTAAAAATGATAGGAAAAACAGAAGAAGAAGTTAAAAAAGAATATGAACCACAAGCAATCGAAGCTATAAAATCAAGACTTACTTTAGAAGCCATAATAAAAGCAGAAAAAATAGAAGCAACAGAAAAAGAAATAACAGAAAAATTAGAAGAAATGGCTAAAAACTATGGTAAAAAAGTAGAAGAAATAAGCGATAATGAAAACTTGAAAAAATACATAAAAGAAGGAATAGAATCAGAAAAAGCAATAGATTATATAGTAAAAAATGCAAAAATAAAATAGTTTAAAGTAAAAGTTAGGGGAAGTTTTGATTATAAAAATTTTTACCTAACTTTTTGACTTAAAAAATATATAAAAAAGCCCGGCACGAAATTACGATTTTGAAAAAAACGTGAAAAAGTCCGGCACAAAATTAAGGAGGAAAGAATATGTTAGAAAGAGCGAGTTTAGTACCATATGTAATCGAACAAACAAGTAAAGGAGAAAGGTCTTATGACATTTTTTCTAGATTATTAAAAGATAGAATAATATTTTTAGGAGAAGATGTAAACCCAACTACATCAAGTTTGGTAATAGCACAAATGCTATTCTTAGAGTCAGAAGATCCAGATAAAGAAATATATTTTTATATAAATTCACCAGGGGGATCAATAACAGACGGAATGGCAATAGTTGATACTATGAACTATATAAAATGTCCAGTATCAACATATTGTGTTGGATTAGCAGCAAGTATGGGAGCTGTATTATTATCAGCAGGAGAAAAAGGAAAAAGATTTGCAATGCCAAATTCAGAAATATTAATACATCAACCATTAATTGGAGGAAATGGAATTTCAGGTCAAGCAACAGAAGTAAAAATTCATGCTGATCACTTAGTAAAAACAAGAGAAAAATTAAATAAATTTTTAAGTGAAAGAACAGGAAAACCATTAGAACAAATAGAAAGAGATACAGAAAGAGATAACTATATGACAGCACAAGAAGCTTTAGAATATGGTTTAATAGATGGAATTATGGATAAAAGAGAATAAAATATAAAAAAGGAGAATTTTAAATGGCAAAAAATGATACACCTAAAAGTGTAAAATGTTCTTTTTGTGGTAAAACACAAGAAAATGTAAAAAGAATTATAGCTGGACCAGGAGTATATATATGTAATGAATGTGTAGAACTTTGCAATGAAATAATAGAAAATGAATATTATGAAGGCGATGATGATTCATATACATTATCTGGATTAGATAAAATACCAACTCCAAAAGAAATAAAAGAGACTTTAGATCAATATGTAATAGGACAAGATGAAGCTAAAAAAACATTAGCTGTATCAGTATATAATCATTATAAAAGAATTGCAAATGAAGAAGAAATAGAAGAAAAACATGAAAAAAATGATAATGATGTAGAAATACAAAAAAGTAATATATTATTATTAGGACCAACAGGTTGTGGAAAAACATTATTAGCAAGTACATTAGCAAAAATATTAAATGTACCATTTGCAATAGCTGATGCAACAACACTTACAGAAGCTGGATATGTTGGAGAAGATGTAGAAAATATACTTTTAAAACTAATCCAAGCAGCTGATGGAGATATAGAAAAAGCAGAAAAGGGAATAATCTATATAGATGAAATAGATAAAATTACAAGAAAATCAGAAAATCCATCAATAACAAGAGATGTAAGTGGAGAAGGAGTACAACAAGCTTTATTAAAAATAGTAGAAGGAACTATAGCATCAGTACCACCACAAGGAGGAAGAAAACATCCACAACAAGAACTATTACAAATAGATACAACTAATATCTTATTTATATGTGGAGGAGCTTTTGAAGGATTAGAAAATATTATAAAAGACAGAATTGGTAAAAAATCAATGGGATTTGGAGCTGAAATACAAAGTAAGAAAGATATAGATAGATACAAAGTATTTGAGCAATTATTACCACAAGATTTATTAAAGTTTGGGATGATACCAGAATTTATTGGAAGATTACCTATAATTGCAACATTAAAAGAATTAGATAGAAATGCATTAATAAAAATTACTACAGAACCAAAAAATGCTTTAGTAAAACAATATAAAAAGCTATTAGAAATGGATGATGTAGAATTAGAATTTGAACAAGAAGCACTAGAAGCTATAGTAGATAAAGCAATAGAAAGAAAAACAGGAGCTAGAGGATTACGTTCAATAATAGAAGAAATAATGAGAGATATAATGTATGACATACCATCAAATGAAAAAATAGAAAAATGTATTATCACAAAATCTACAGTAAATGAAAATGCAGGACCAAAAATAATAGAAAATCCAAATAAAGTTAAAAAAGTTGCTAAAAAAGAAAGAGTAGCAGTAGAAGCTAAAGAAACTGCATAATATAAAAAAACAAGATTTTATATGAAATAATAATCATATAAGATTTTGTTTTTTTATTAAAAAATATTGACAATATGTAAAAATATGGTAAAATTAATACGTCTATATTTTATTATTTATTTCAATTTTTTAGTCAAGTAATTTTTATTCTGTAATAAGAAATTAAAAAAGTGTAAAAATATAATTAAGAAAGGTTGTGGTAAAATGAAAACAATTTTGAAAAGAACAATTAGCCTAGGAAACTTTCCAAAAGTAAAAAGTGTAAAAAAAGGTAAGAGGTGTAAATGTGATTTTTTGAGCCAAAAAGATATCGAAATAATAAAGCAGTCAGAAAGAGAATTTGAAAATGGGGAAGAAATATCTGCTGAAGTTGTTTTTAAAGAACTAAGGGAGAAATATGGATATTAATAAATACAAAATAGTTTTTTCTCCCACCAGTAAGAAACAATTTAAGAAAATATATAATTATATTTCTAATAATTTATTTGAAAAAAAAGAAAGTACGCATAACACATATATTTTACAACAAAAGTGACTATTTAGAAAAATTATAAAATTAAATCAAAGATTTTAAATCAAGAAATTTGATTCAAAAAATAAAAAATTCAAACAAAAAACTCTATGTAATTTAATTCACATAGAGTCTTATTTTTTATATAACTATCTATTGTTATTTTTTTGATTGTTGTTATTATTATTATTTTCATTATTTTTATTGTTGTTTTTATTTTGTTTATTATTTTTTTCTGACATAGAAGAACACCTCCATTCAATTTATATAATTATTTTGACCAAAAACTTCAATAAATATTCAAAAATATTGTCAATTGGGAAAAAAAGATATATAATAAAAAAAATGTTAAAAATGAAAGGAAAACAAATGGAACAAGAAAACATAGTAATAGGCATAGAAGGAACAGTTGGAGCTGGAAAAACGTCAATATGTAGAAAATTATTAGAAAAAATAGACAATTCAATAATAATACATGGGGGAAACATTTATAGAGCAATAGTATATGGAATATTAAGTTCAGAGCTAAAAACAGAAAAAATGGAAAATATTGATGCTTTCGAAATAATGAAAAAATTAGGAATAGAAATAAAACTAGAAAATAGAGAAACAGTTATATATATGAATGGAAAATTAATAAAAGAAGAAGACTTACAATCAAAACAAGCATCAATAGCAGTATCATCAATAAGTAATGTAGCCAACAACAAAAAATTATATGAATTTGGCAAAAATTTAATAGAAAGCTTTAGAAAAGACTATAATATAATATTATCTTCAAGAGACATAGTAAAAATGTATCCAAATGTTACATATCATTTTTTTATAACGGCATCACTAGAAGAAAGAACAAATAGAAAATACTTACAATATAATAAACAAATACCAAAAGAAAAAGTAAAAGAAATGATTTTAAAAAGAGACGAATTACAAGAAAAATCTGGATACTATAAAATATATCCACAAACAAAAGTCATAGATGTATCAAACTGTAAAAGTGTTGAAGAATCAACAAAAGAAGTACTAAAAAACATAAAGGAGTTATTAAAAAATGAAATTTAAAAATGATCAATTAGAAAAATTTGAAAGAGAGCTAAAAAATAAAAAGGTAGCCGTTATAGGACTAGGAGTAAGCAATATTCCTCTTATCGAATATTTATACCAAAAACAAGCAAAAGTTACAATATTTGATAATAGGGAAGAGGAAAAAATAGACCAAAGTATAATAAATGAGATAAAAAAATATAAATTTAAATATTATTTAGGAGAAGATAGTTTATCAAACTTAAAAGGATTTGACTTAATATTTAGATCACCAAGTTGTTTACCTACAAAGCCAGAGTTATTAGCAGAAAAACAAAGGGGAGCAATAGTTACAACAGAAATTGAGCAACTGATAAAAATGGCTCCATGTAAAGTAATTGGTATCACAGGAAGTGATGGAAAAACAACAACAACAACATTAACATATGAAGTGTTAAAAAATGCAGGATATAAATGTTATTTAGGGGGAAATATTGGAATACCACTATTTACTAGACTAAATGAGATAGAGCCAGAAGATATAATTGTACTAGAACTTAGTAGTTTTCAATTAATGGAAATGGAAGTTAGCCCTCAAATAGCTGCAATAACCAATATAACACCAAATCATTTAAATGTACATAAAGATTATCAAGAATATATAGATGCTAAAAAGAACATATTTACACATCAAGATGAAAATGGAATATTAGTATTAAATGCAGACAATGAAATAACTAATGGCTGTAAATCAGAGGCAAATGGAAAAGTAATATTATTTAGTAGTAGTCAAAAATTAGAAAATGGATATATAGTAGATGATGGTATAATAAAAGAATGTAATAATGGAATAAGAAGACATATAATTTCTGCAAAAGACATAAAATTAAAAGGAATACATAACTATCAGAATATATGCACAACTTTGGCATTAACAAAAACTTTAGTAGATACTGACAAAGCAATAGATACAATAAAAGAATTCTCAGGAGTACATCATAGACTGGAATTAGTAAGAACATTAGACGGTGTAGAATGGTACAATGACTCTGCTAGTACTACACCAACTAGAGGAATATCAGCATTAAATGCAATTGATAAAGAAATAGTTTTAATAGCAGGAGGAGCAGACAAAAATTTAGACTATACACCAATTGCAAAACCTATTGTAGAAAAAGTAAAAAAATTGATTTTAATAGGCCAAACTGCAACAAAGATATATGATGCAGTAAAAAAAGAATTAGAAAATCAAAATAAACAATTAGATATACATATGTGTGAAACTTTTAAACAAAGTATAGATTTAGCTAAAAGACTTGCTAAACCAGGTCAAGTAGTATTATTTTCACCAGCAAGTACAAGTTTTGATATGTTTAAAGATATGTATGATAGAGGAGACAAATTTAGAGACGAAGTGAATAAATTATAAAAGAAGAGAGACTAACTATATGAAGTCAATAGAAAAATGAAAAAAAGTTAAAAAATATTTTATATAAATTTGTACATTGAAAATGGCATGACAAATAAGCATTTTGA
>CAMEJH010000004.1 GCA_945919455.1 uncultured Clostridium sp.
CAGTTTTTGGATCATATCATTGTTGGAAACAATACATATTGTTCTTGCTTCGAGCATAAGAAAAATACCAGTTGAAAGGCTGGTATTTTTTCTTTGAAAATGTGACAGGAAACGGGTATAAGTATTATAGTGAGTGCAATTTGTCTAAAGATTTTTGTAGTTTTTTAATTCCGTATTTTTTAATTTCAGAATGTTTAACTAACTTAACAATTTTATCAATATCTTCATCGTACTTATTGATTTTATTATATTCATCTACTAATTGTTGATGTAAGTCGAGAATTTTTCTGTATTTACATCTATATTTTTCTCGCTTTTTCTCCTCTTGACAATCATCACAATATTTTTGTTTATTACTTGAAATTTCAAAAATATTTCCACATATGCAACAGCTCTTATATATCTTATTTTCAATATCTTGACATATTAATAATTTCATTTTATGCCAAGCAGCACTCAAAATATTTGAATAATATCGAACTACTCTTATATGATTAGTCTGATTTATATTAAAGTTTCTCAAATTCTCTTTAAATTTTAAATCTGGTTCTGTAATATGTTTTTCAGCTAGATTAATTATATTGATTATGTCATCAAATGTACATCTAACATTTTGGCATTTTATCATTTTTTCAATATAATCTAAATGTTTCTGTTCATTTTGACTTATACATTTATCATACTGTTTTAATTTAAGCAAATCTGTTATATCTAAAAGAGCATAAATAGCAATACTAATATCTATAAATGGTAACAAACTTGATTCAGCATATTCTCCAATTGGTCCAATAGCGTTTTGAAACGGCATACCATTTTCGTGTAGCCATTTCAGTAAGATAGGCTTGGCTTTATCAAGTTTGTCTTTATCTATTCTATGTAATATTATTGACCCACTAAAGACACTAAATCCTGTTATTGTTGACTTGTTCTGTTCTAATATGGCATCGTAGAATATTCTTGTGAGCTGTCTACCTAGTTTAGCAACACATTTTATCACTTCAAAATCGTTATAACATTTATAATATTTGTCATCAAAAAAGAAATCTGTTGTTCTTTGTGTTTCATCAGTTAATATTGGTTCCTTTCCTATTACTGCATATCCACCACGAGATTTTTTTACAATTATTTCATAATTTTCATATCGCATAGTATTCAAAACAAATACAGTTGATGAACTTACATCATTATTCACAAATCGTTTATTATTAATTTTTTTTAATTCCTCCATAATTCCCACCTTTAGAGATACTTTTTATTATGGGAATTATACCTTATAATTAAGAAAAAGTCAAGTTGGAGGTAGAAAATGAAAAAACAAATCAATGTTGTTTATAACCCTGTAATAATTGGACTTTTTTCATACAGTAATTCCCATATAACTGCTAGAACTATTAATGGAGTACAGTATTTAGTAAATGAAAAACAATTAAGAAAAGCAAGAATATCACTAAGGGCAAAAATACCTATTGCAGATTTGCTTGTTGATAATGGGATATATGACTTTAATGATTTAGCAGTAGAAAAACAAGAAGAAATAAAAGCTAAACTAATGGACAAATTAACATTTTCAGCACAAGAGATTTATATGTTTTGTTGTTTATTAGATTTGTACTTGAGTAACTATCCTAAAATAGACTTTACTCATATACATAGCAATATTCGTTCTTTAGGAAGACTAGACTTAGGAAATGAACGAGATTTTAAAACTTTATATGCGTATAAAAATGCAATAAAAAAGTTAAAAAATAAAATTCTTCGAGTAGAAATAGAACAATGTAACCCAAGAATATATGGCGTCAGCAATAAAAACTTTACTCAAAATCTTTTGCTTCTTGAAGAAGATAGATTTAATTTGGGTAATCTTGCATATTTAATCAGTTTGTCTGAACAATACTCAGATGAATATATGCCACAAGAAATATTTGATTGTAGATTAAATCAAATGAGCAAATTTCTACTAGCCTACATCATTAGTTACGAAATTTATTCTTACAAAAGGAATAACCCTCATATCAAATATTATGAGGTAAAAATGCAAACTTTAATGAAGAAGATACCCTATTTTAGAAAAAATGGCACTAATTCAAATATGAATATGTATCAATATATACAATCTTCTAAAAGTAAAACACAAATCATCAATAGATTTTATAGGAATTGTATAGAAATTTTGGATATTTACACAGACAACAATATTATTTCTTCTTATTATATAACACCTAATTTACGAAATGTTAGTGTTAAGGATTTTGAGAAAATAAAGTTTTGTGTGAATTTACTAGGGTAAAATATTTGGATAATAGCCAAAAGCTAAGGCACATAAAGGTTACAGCATAATAAAGTAGTTAAGTATAAGAAAGAAGGAGATTTATGAAAGAAGATAAAAATGAGATAATAGCAATAGAAAATATTGAGAATAAAATAGATGACATAGATTTAGTGATTTTTTTAGTTGAACTAGCTACATTAAATCTAAAGCAATATAACGATAGGCTTTACTCTGCTTTTCTCAGATTAGAGGAGTTAAACATTCTAAAAAAAGATGAAAAAAAGTGGATAAATCATTTAGTAAATGATTACGATACCCAAATAAGATTTTCAAGTTTAGATGTATTAGAAAAACTTAAATATGTCACTCTAACAGATTACAAAAAGAAGAATATAGAAACAATGTATAATAGAAATGGTTATTTAATAGAAGAAATGTTGAACAACATTATTTCGGCTAGAATAGTTGATAATTTCGTAAAAGAAAATAAAATTGAAGAACATCTTGAAAATTCTTCTGTTTCATTAGATTTAATATACAAAGTTGTAGATTTCAAAAATGAATTATTGCAATTTAGTTCTGAAAATATACAAAATGATTTTTGTGATGATGTAAATCTATATACTGGTATCAAATATATTGACAGACAATATAGTAAAATTTCTCCTGGTAGCATTGTTAGTATAATCAAAAATAAAAACTGTAGTAACTTTATAGAGGCTTCTATCATTTATAATAACATCTCAAGAGAAAAGAAGAATATTTGTGTTATGACTTCTAGTTGGACTACAAAAGATATTATAGCCAAAATATTAGTGCTACATTCACAAACTCTTGATGATGAAAAGAAGTTATCTTATAAAGATATACATAACAATAAAGAAGATGTGCAGAAAATATACGAAGTTTATCAAGATTTTATGGGAAAATATGGCTCAAATTTACAGGTTTATTGTAATACATCATTAAGAATTTTCAATATAGGAAGCTTTAGAAATTTAATAGTAACTGCTAATCAAGTTTTTAAAAATACAACCGGTCATTCTATGGATATACTTGTTATTGATATGATTGATAATTTTAGATTTGAAGAAAAAGGAGTTATAGAATGCAACACAGATAAAATCATAAAACAATATTGCAATTTAATAATTAGAGAAGTTAAACTTTTTAATGAAAATGGCAATAACAAAATGATAGCAATTATTTCTACTAATATTGCTAGTAGAGAAACATATTCTCACCTATCTCTTGAATTTGATTTAAAAAATAATGAGAACTATCGAGATTTTAAGGTAGGAGCAGATATATTAGAAAAATATTCTGATTTAGTTTTAGTTATAGCATCTAACAATATAAGAAAAGACTATAAAAAATTATATGGTGACTTTCAAATTATAAAAACTCGTGATTCTTTTTCAATGGAAGAACCTATACCAATGACAATTTCTTTAATTGATTGTAGTATAACATATCATAAATTTCTAGAAGAAAGTTTTGATAGCGAATTACGATTAAATAATATGTCCGAATTTTATTCGCAGAATTTCTTTCCTACTCTTTCAAGTAGTCCAAAGAATTTAAAAAGTACATAGTTATAAAAAATTGTAATTCAAGAATAAAATTGAAGTTAAATATAAAGCACTTTTGTGCCTAAAAATTATAGGAGGAAAATATAATGAATAATAAAGAAAAGAATAACCAAATCACAGGAAAAATCGAACGCGGAATAAGTAAAAGAAAAATGGTAAACACAATATCCAAAAATATCAACTTACTAGATTTTTTATATAGACTTTTGAACGGAGAGTATAAAGATAGAAAGCGGTAAATTGTTCACCAAATTTAACAATTTAGTAAGAGATATTGGGAGTTATGAAGATTATGACTCTATATTCTATAAATTAATTTGCTTTAATGAATTCAAACTACCAATATTATTGTTAGAAAAAGATTATAGTTATGGCGAATTATCTTTTATGTATAAGAGTTCTCTTGAATTTCAAGCATTTATAGAGCAATATATGGGAATTTCTATATACAGACTATCACAAAGGAATACCAAAAAAAAATATATAACTTTGGAGCTCTGTGGATTTGTTCAATTAGTTCGTAAAAATGATATATCTGATATTCCAAACTCATCTAATAATATTCTGCTTCTTGAAATGGAAAAATATTTTGCAGACATTCAATATATAGCAAAAACGCATAGACTTTCTGAATATATTAGTGAGTGTATTACCAGAAATGACAAATTTTAGAAACAGTTAGCAAGAAGTTTTGAAATTAAAGTTTTAAAATCAATTTATGGAAATGTTAGTTTATTCTAGCATTTCCATACAAAAAACGAAAGGAAGTGTATTTGTTATGACAATAACAGCAAACAATATATCAATAGTATCAGTCGCAGTTGCTGAGACTATAAAACAATTACAAGAAAATAACTTGTTAAAAGGAACTACTGAACAAAACGAAAAAAGAGAACTACTATCAGTAAAAGAAATAGTAGACCTCTACCCTAACTTGTCAGAAAGTTCTATAAGAGAAGCCATAAATGGTATGGGCTTAAAATACATCAAAATGGGCAAAATTCTAGTTGATAGAAAAGACTTAGAAGAATTTTTAGACAAGCAAAAACAAGCTGAAATTCCACTTATTGACCAAGTATCAAGTAAATTCAACGAGGTTAATATAAATGGAATAATCAATAAAAATGCAATGTAGGAGGATAAAAATGAAATTAGAATACAAACTTGATATAGATGATCATAAATATATTCAAACCATTGAAGATGGTAAAAAATATAGAATTGAAATTCCAACAGGTGTTAATATCTATGGAAAAAAGTCACGAGCAGTTGCAAGAGTAAATGGAACTTTTGATGTAGCATTAGCCAAAAGAAATGAAATGCTAAAAAATATTGCTAATGGCTCATATCAAGCTGACAAATCAATGACTTTTGGAGAATTGTGTAACTTTTTCTTAGAGGATAATCAACCCGTCTATGTATGGGAAAATGGAAAAAATGTTAAGAAAAGTGGTTTATCCTATGCCTCATTAAAAACATATAAAACATACATAAACAACTATCTAATACCGGGAATTGGTCATTTGAAAATTTGTAATATAACAAAAGATACTATAGACCAACTATACAAAGCATTAGAATTATATTACAAAACCAAAAATGATACACATCTATCTCCGTGTACTATGGGACATATTCATTCTGATTTAAGGGCAATATTGAATTTTGCATATAAGAAAGGACTTATAGAGAATAACCCTATTGAAAGACTTGAAGAACACCCTACTGTTAAATGCCCTGAAAGGCAATGCTATAATCCTGAGCAATTAAAAGTAATATTAAATGCTGATATTACTATATCAAAGTTTGTAGGAAATCACGAATTTTATAAGAAAAGATTTAAGGCATTTACAAGAGTAGCTATATATGGTTGTTTAAGGCGTTCAGAAATATCTGGTCTTAATTGGGATGACATTATTGAAAATGACTATGCTCTAAAAATATCAAGAAGTGCCTCATCTGTTACTGGACAGGGTTTAACTTTATTGGAAACAAAAAACGAGTCAAGTGAAGATATTATCGTTGTTGGTAAAGATACCATTGATGCCCTATTAAAGTATAAAGAAGAAATTGAATTGATTTTTGGTGATGAAATGACAGGAAAAGGACAAGCCATATTCATATCTCAAAGTGGAAATAGACTTGCCCCTCAAGCATTAAATGATATGTGGAATAATTACATAAATACAACTGATTTGCCAAAATACACATTACACGTTCTTAGACATAGTGGTGCAACTTATTTGTACAACTTAACAAAAGACATTAAAGGAACATCAAAACATCTAAGGCACTCTAATACTTCCACTACTGAAGATGTTTATGTTCATAGTGATATAGATAATCAAAAACAACTAATCTCGTTAATGCAACAAGGTTTAACTGATAAATTACAATCAAAATTAAATATAAATATTCCAAAAGAAGCATTAGACAAATTTATGGAAAAGTTTATATTAGAGTTTAGCAAAGAGTTTGTTGAAACAAGTTAGTAATAAAAAGATATATCATACTATGATAACATTGTTCTAAAGTAATCCTCGTGTGAAATCGTTTGTGATTTTTTAGTGAAAAGTATAGACAAATTAAATTTGATATGCTATACTTCATTATACAAATTATGGGGATAGAACGAACAAGCTGGTGGTAAACTTGGTGGTATTTTTATTTGGAAATCCATTGAAAGTTGTCTGTCAGGAAACAATATATGGTCATACGATACTGCAAAGTATTGTAAATAAAGGGGTTCAGGGTTGGAGGTAAAATGGTTAGGAGCTACCGTATAAAATCTCCAAAACCGCTTGTCTGGGTTCGAATCCTAGTACCCCTGCCATATAAAAGAAGTTTAGATTATTTCTAAACTTCTTTTTTTATTCATAATTGGAGGTGATCTTATTAATAAAATTATTTGTAAACTAATAATTTTTTCTATTATTATTTGTATTTTTTTCATTCCAGTATTTGCAACAACAGAAATAACTCAATCTTCTGAACAAGGTAAATTAATTTTTTATGGAAATAAAAATTTTGCATGGCCAATACCTGGCTATACTTCTATTTCATCTCATTTTGGAAAAAGAATTGCCCCAACTTCTGGAGCATCTACATACCATAAGGGTATTGATATTCCTGCACCTGAAGGAACAAATTTGATTGCTACTTGTGATGGTATAATCACTTTTACAGGTTTTCTAGGTGGTGGTGGCTATACAATTACTCTTTCTACTCCCGATAAGTTAAAAATCTCTTATTGTCATGTTTCTCCAGATTATATCGTTTCTGAAGGAAATTTTGTTTCACAAGGTCAAATAATAGGACAAGTTGGACCTAAATATGTATACGGAGTTTCTGGTAATATATACACAGATTCCTCTGGGAATCCAACTAATGGTGCTACAACAGGTTGTCATTTACATATTGGTTTTAGGCTATCAGACAACTATGTAAATCCATTAGATTATTTACAATAACTTAAATTTATGTTATTATATTACTACTTAAGGAGGTGCTCTTATGGCCTTTGACGGAATTGTAGCAAAATCAATTGTTACAGAGTTAACAGATATTATAGGAAGTAAAATAGATAAAATATATGAACCTGATAGAAATACAATCATTCTTGGCTTATACACCCAAGGAAAGCATTTTGCTTTAAATATATGTATAGATGCACATAATTGCAGAATTAATTTAACAACACATTCTAGAATAAATCCACTTGTTGCACCTAGTTTTTGCATGCTGCTTAGAAAACATTTAATTGGTGGTATAATTTCAAACATATCTATGATTGGTCTAGAAAGACTTATAAATATTGAAATAAAAACAATAAATGAGTTTAATGAAATTGAAGAAAAAAACTTAATAGTTGAACTTATGGGAAGACATAGTAATATAATTTTAACTAATAAAAATAATATTATTGTTGATGCAATGAGGCATCTTGACTCTTCTAGCAATTCTTATAGAGATATCTTGCCATCTCGTACGTATACTTTTCCTAATTCTGATAAATTAGATTTTACTGCTTTAAAAGATTTTGATGATTTTTATAATAATATATCAAATAAAGATGATGATCTAATCAAAACAATTGTTGATACTTTTACAGGTTTTAGTACATCTTTTGTAAAATCTGCTATTCAAAGTTGTAAAATAGAGTCTAATTCAAAAAATGATTTAGAAAAACTTTATAATTATATAATTAATATTTTAAATAGTCCAAATAATTTATCTTTTAAAAAGATTTATAAAAATGATAAAGTTTCAGATTATGTTTTAGCTTATGGAGGCTTAAGTGAAAAGTTTTCTTTGAATTTCTTTATAGATGATTTCTATTTTGAAAGAGAAACTTCTGAATCATTTATAAATTATAGAAATAGTATTCTAAAATTAATATTAGACATTCTAAAAAAATATAATAGTCGTCTAATTAGTATTAACTCTAAGCTTGAAGAGTGCAAGGAAATGGATAAATATAAATTATATGGAGAATTAATTACTGCTAATCTTTATCGTTTAAATGATAATCATTCTAGTCATATAGAATTAGAAAATTATTATGATAATAATAAAATAATAGATATTCCTC
Source organism: uncultured Clostridium sp. (assembly GCA_945919455.1). Lineage (GTDB taxonomy): Bacteria > Bacillota > Clostridia > TANB77 > CAG-508 > CAG-269. Next base: position 8,453 of record CAMEJH010000004.1, read on the forward strand.
TAGATATCAAATATTCTCCACAAACTAATGCAAAGAGGTATTTCAAAAAATACTCAAAATTGAAAAATGCTTACAAAATTGTATCTATTCAGAAAACAGAAACTGAAGCAGAGCTTAATTACATTGAAAGTATTGTATATGAGTTAGAAAATTGTTCAACTCTAGAAGAAGTTCAAGATATTTTTGAAGAAATTAGTGATAATATAGTTTTTAAGGAAAGAGTTAAAAAGAAAGAAAAGAAAAATAAAGTTTCAAAAAAGAAGAAAAAGTACATCTTTTCTCCTATAGAATATGATATTGATGGATATAAAATTTATGTAGGTCGTAATAATAAAGAAAATGATTGGCTTACATTTACTTTTGCTAATAAAGATGATCTTTGGTTCCATACCAAAGACATTCATGGAAGTCATGTTATATTAAAAGCAAATAATTCTATTAATAATGAAATATTGATAAAATGTGCACAAATTGCAGCAAAACATAGTAAAGCTAGTATTTCTTCTAATGTGCCAGTAGATTATTGTTATGTGAAGTTTGTAAAAAAGCCTAGTGGTTCCAAACCTGGTATGGTTATTTTTACAAATAATAAAACTCTAAATGTTAATCCTCAAGATATAAAATAAGAAAAAAGCCTTAATTATATTAAGGCTTTTTATGTTATACTAAATTATACAAATAATAATTTTACCACAAATAAAAATATTGTCATAGCTGACATAGCTGTATCCATAAATCCTTCTGTGGTTTCTCCCATTTCATCAACTATAGAAATTTCATAAGCTTTTATATCTGATATTTTAAAATATGTTTCTATATTTTTGGTTTCATCTTTACTTATATTGCCTATTTCTATATATTGAGTTCCTAAAACATTTCCCATGTCTGAGTACAAGTCTATTTTTATGTACTTTCCACTTAGTTCTTCATTTTCTATAGATAATTTTATTCTTCCATTTACTTTTGTTGATTGAATTTGTGAAACCTGTATTCCTGTTGGAATTGTTCCTATATTTTGCATATCTTTATATGTAGTATTTAGTCCAACATATATTAATATATCTGAAAATATCCAAAATAATATTATCCAAATTGCATATTTAGCAAAAGTTTTTAATCTATCCATTTTATTTCTCCTTTTATTACGATATCTTCTATATTATACTATATTTTGCCAGTATTTGCAACTATTCGGATATTAATTGTCATTTTTGTAACAAAAACTTTCTTACAAAATATAATATACAAATGAAAGGAGTTTTTTATGGACTATGAATTAATGATGAATGGAAATGTAAAAATTGGGCAACATGCTCCAGATTTTACAGCTGAAACTACATATGGAACTGTGAAACTTGATGATTATAAAGGAAAATGGTTAGTATTATTTTCTCATCCAGGTGATTTTACTCCAGTCTGTACTACAGAAATGATTGCATTTGCTAAAGCTAATCCTTATTTCGAAAGACTTAATACTTGTTTATTAGGGCTTAGCATTGATAGTAATCCATCTCATTTAGAATGGATGCAAGATATTTACTGTATGACTGGTATTGTTTTACCTTTTCCTATTATTGCAGATAGAAATGGTGCTATTGCCAGAAAATATGGAATGATTTCTAATGATGTTAGCAATACAGAAACTGTAAGAAATGTTTTTATTATTGATGATAAAGGTATTGTTAGAGTTATTTTAGTTTATCCTTTAAATGTTGGAAGATTTGTTCCTGAAATTTTAAGAATTATACAAGCATTACAAATGGCTGATTGTAACAAAGCTTCTACTCCTGCTAATTGGCTTCCTGGTCAGCCAATAATTATGCCTTCTCCTCGTACATTTCCTTTGTTACAAGAAAGATTAAATTATATTAATCAAAATAATAATGGAATGAGTTGGTATCTAGCTTTTCAAGAGCCAAAACAAGAGTGTTTAGATAATCCTGATAATAATTGTAAGAAAGAAGGATAGAAGCAGAACTTCTATCCCTCTTTTGGCCATTTAAATATTACTTCAACATTTTCCAAAATAATTGTTGGAATTTCTGTAATTACATTGTTTTTAGCATAAAGCACTTCAGTAAATCCATCTAATACAAATCCATTGCAATCCACAATGATTGGCTTAGGAAATTGTTTTGTCCGAGCATAAAACTCATCTGTTTTTCTATATTTATCTGTACTAGTATCCTGCAAATTAATCCATAACAGCAAGTCAGAAATTTTAGAGCTACTTATCCAATCTTTAGGCAATATATGGAGCCATCTCTCTTGAAAAACTCTAACACTTTCAAAGTCTTGTTTAAATTCCTTCTGTTGTTGAAATTCTTGCAATTTTTGGTAACTTTCATATTGCTCTGGTGTCATATTTTCTTTTTTTTCATTACAGGTCTTACATGCTGGTATCAAGTTTTGGGGAATTGTTGGTCCTCCTAGTGATCTCGGATAAATATGATCCAATGTTATCTTATTGGGCATTATTTTTCTACCACAATAATAGCATCTTTCCCTTCCTTTTATTTCATATGTTATATCATACATCAAATCTTCAAATCTCAAATGCCGAGCATACATTTTTAATATTCCATTTTCTTCAAATGCAATAATATTTTCTTTCTTAGTGAAAACATAGCCTTTTGGAATTTCGATAATCATCAAAAATTCTCCTCTCCTAATCTTTTCTTTAAATATATTACAACTTTTACTTATAGTCAACACTATTTTATTATTATTTTGCTGTTCACACTTTTTTCTACTGGAAGATATATCTTAAATGTTGTTCCTTTGTTTTTTTCACTTTTTACTTCTATTTTTCCTCCAGATAGTTCTACAATTCTTTTGGTTATTGCTAATCCTAAACCGCTTCCCTCGCCTGAATGAGATTTATCTATTTGATAAAATTTATCAAATATTTTTTTCAGTTCATTTTCATCCATACCAATACCATAGTCTTTAATCATTACTTCTATTTTATCATCAGTATTTTTTATTTTAATATCAATAGCTCCCCCTTGATTAGAAAATTTTATAGCATTATCTATTAGGTTCATCCATACTTGATATATTAAATTTTTATCTCCGTAAAAATTCTTTTCTTGTAATGCTACATTGAATGTTATATCTTTTTCCTTCCATTTTGGTTCTAATACACTAACAGATTTACGTATTTGTTCTGCTATTGAAAATTCTTCTTTATTTGTTATTCTTTCCTGGTTTTGTAACTTTGATAATTTTAGTATGTTAGATGATAAATTTAACAACCTATTGGATTCTTCTATTATTATACCAGCATATTCATTTCTTTCCTCATTAGTTAACTTTTCATCTTGTAATAGTTTTGCAAATCCTTGAATAGAACTTATTGGTGTTTTTATTTCATGTGATACATTATTTACAAATTCTTCTTGTAAACATTCTATACTCTTTAATTCTTTTACCATTTCATTAAAATTATCTGTAAGTTCTGCTACTTCATCTTGTCTTTTTGTTTCAAGCTTTACACTAAAATCTCCTGATGCTACTTTTTTTGTTGCTTCATTTAATTGTCGTAATGGTTGTAACATTTTTTTAGTCGCAAATTGTATCATTATAACACTTATTACAATAACACTTGCAATAGTTATGAACATACTTCTTCTAACAATATCTAATAGCTCCTCTATTTGTTCTCTGCTACTTATATGTATATCTATTAATTTATCATTTATAGAATTGTTTATCCCTAAATAAAAAATTGCAATAGATATTCCTATTACTAGTATTAGAGATATTATAAATCTTATCACTAAATCTCTTTGTATAGAATTTTTCTTTCCAAAAATTTTATAAAACATTTTATTTACCTTCTTCTTTAATTATTGCTTTATATCCTATTCCTCTAATTGTTATTATCTCAAATTCGGGAACATCATTCATTTTTTCTCTAATTCTTTTTATATGTACATCAACTGTTCTATAGTCAGAATCATTTTCCAGTCCCCACACTTCTTCTATTAATTCTTGTCTTGTAAAAATTGTATCTGGTGTACTTAATAATTTATATAATAAGTAAAACTCTTTTTGAGCTAATTGATAATTTTTCCCATCTCTTTCCACTAGTAATTGGTGATAATCTAAAATTAATTTTCCTATTTGTAATTTTTGTTCATTTGTAGCTTTTGCTCTTTTTAATAACGCCTTTACTCTAAGTATCATTTCATCTATGTCTATTGGTTTTACCATATAGTCATCTGCTCCTAAAGAAAATCCCTCTTCTTTGTCCTTAAAAGTACTCTTTGCTGTTACTAATAAAATAGGAACATCATATTTAGCTTCCCTTAATGATTTTGTTAATTCATATCCATCCATCTCTGGCATCATTATGTCACTTATTATTAAATCTATATAATTTTGATCTAATACATCTAATGCTTCAATGCCATTTGTAGCCTCATATGGATTATAGTCATTTCTTTTTAAACATGTTACCATTAATTTTCTCAAGTTTTTATCATCTTCTACTACTAAAATATTAAACATCTATATCTCTCCTTTTTTGATAATTCAGTTCGGAAAATTTCATTCTGGGTTTCTTTTTTCCCATATATTTTAGCAAAGTTTTGTGAACTTTATATTAACAAAACCTCTTATATTATTATATAAGAGGTTTGTATTAATTTCAATTATTCTATTCATTTTTTGCTGTATTTATTTTAAATAATTTTAATATTTCTACAATTACTATTGGTGCTAAAATTAAACATATTACTTCTATCATATTTCCCATTGGTAAAACTGGTATACTGAATACATGCCTCAATGCTGGAACGACTAAAATTATTCCCATTAAAAATGCTGATGCAAGAACTGCAAGTATTAATACTGAATTTCCTAATATTCCTGTTTTAAATATTGAATTCTTATTATCACGTATATTAAATACATGCACTAATTCTGAAAATGCTAGTACTATGAAAGCCATTGTCTGGCCAATTTCCATTTTTACTTCTTGTTTTGAAACATATCTTCCCCCATTATCTAGTATTTCTTCTAAGTTATCTATTTCGTCTATTTCTATTATTTGGTTTTCGTATTCTACCATAGTTGGTAATTTCTCATCTGGTGTTGCAAGACCAATTAAGAATGCTGCAAGTGTAAGTAAACCTATCATTATCCCCTGATACACAATTCTAAATGTTCTGCCTTTTGTAAATATTCCTTCATTTTTCTTGATTGGCTTTCTACTCATTATATCTTTATTTGCTGGATCAAATGCTAATGCTAATGCAGGGAAAGTATCTGTTACAAGATTTATCCACAATATATGGATTGGAAGTAATACTTGTATCATTGTTATATCAGATATTCCAAACCATTTTCCAATAGCTGGCGCAAGTAACGTTGCTAACAATAATACGACTACTTCACCAACATTACATGATATTAAGAATTGTATTACTTTTAAGATATTGTCATATATACGCCTTCCTTCTTCTACTGCTGATACTATTGTTGCAAAATTATCATCTGTTAATATTACATCTGCAGCTTCTTTTGCTACTTCTGTTCCTACCTTTCCCATTGCACATCCGATATCTGAAGTTTTTAGTGCTGGACTATCGTTTACTCCATCACCTGTCATAGCAACTACTTCTCCATTTGCCTGCCATGCTTTTACTATACGAACTTTATGTTCTGGCGATACTCTTGCATATACTGAATATTTTCTTACATTTTTTGTTAGTTCTTCATCAGATATTTTATCTAGTTCTAATCCTGTTAAAGCTTCATCTTCATTTTCTAATATTCCTAACTTCTTAGCAATTGCAACTGCTGTTACTTTATGGTCACCTGTAATCATTACTGTTTTTATTCCAGCATGTTTACATTTTTTTACTGCTTTTTTAGCTTCTTCTCTTGGTGGATCTATCATTCCTACCATTCCTATAAATGTTAATCCACTTTCAATTGTTTTCATTTCTTCTTTTGATAGCATATGATCTATTTCTTTATATGCAAATGCTAATACTCTTAAAGCATCTTTTGCCATATTTTCATTATTTTTTCTTATCCAATTTGCATATTCATTTAAATTGGTTCTTACTTCTCCTTTGAATAAATATGAATTGCATATTTTTAATAATTCATCTACTCCACCTTTTGTGTAAACTGTATATTTTCCATTGTTTTCGTTTACAGTTGTCATCAATTTTCTTTCAGAGTCAAATGGAACTTCTTCTACTCTTGGATTTTCTCTATATATAGATTGTTCATAATCTAGTTTTAATGCCATATCTACTAGAGCCGTTTCTGTAGGGTCTCCTGCAATTTCTCCATTTTCTAGAACTCTTGAATCATTACATAACATACAGTTATATACAAGTTTATTAAAATCTTCTGTTGTTTCTACTTGGCCTACATTTGTTACTACATCATTACAAAATATTTTTTCTACTGTCATTTTATTTTGTGTTAGTGTTCCTGTTTTATCTGAACATATTACTGTACTACTTCCTAAAGTTTCTACAGCTGGTAACTTCTTAACAATAGCATTTTTCTTTACCATTTTTTGAACACCTATTGCTAGTACTATTGTTGATACAGCAACTAATCCTTCTGGTATTACTGCTACTGCAAGTGATACAGCTGTCATAAACATATCTATAACGCCTTTTTCTTGTAATAATCCAATAAAAAATATTACTGCACATATTGCTAATGCTGCAATTCCAAGTGTTTTTCCTAAACTATTTAATCTTCTTTGAAGTGGTGTTTCTTGTTTTTCTGTTGCATTTATCATTCCTGCTATTTTTCCTACTTCTGTATTCATTCCTGTTTCTACAACAATTGCTTTTCCTCTGCCATATGTTATTAGACTTGATGAAAATAGCATATTTACTCTGTCACCTATTCCAATTTCGTTTCCTTCTATTGCTTCTGTTTCTTTTTCTACAGGTACAGATTCTCCGGTTAAAGATGCCTCTTGTGATTTTAAGTTCACTGCTTCTATTATTCTTAAATCTGCTGATACATAATCTCCTGTTTCTAAGATTACAATATCTCCTGGTACAAGTTCACGCGCTGGAATGGCAAGTTCTTTTCCATCTCTAATTACTTTTGCTGCATGTGCACTTAGTTTTTTTAATGCTTCTAATGATTTTTCTGCTTTGCTTTCTTGTACTACTCCTATTACTGCATTTAATAATACTACTATTAATATTATTATTGTATCTGTTATTCCTTCTCCTTCTGCTATTCCTACTACTCCTGATACAATCGCAGCAATTATAAGTACTATTATTGAAAAATCTTTAAATTGTGCTATAAATTTTTTGAATAATGAATCTTTCTTTTTTTCTTGTAGCTCATTTAATCCGTATTTTGTTTTGTGCTCTTCTACTTTTTTACTGCTTAACCCTTTGTCTAAATCTGTTTCTAATTCTTTTTCAACATCTTTTACAGTTTTGTTAAACCACTGTTTTTCCATTTGCATCTTTCCTTTCTTGACAATTTTTGTAATTTTGTGCCGGACCTTTTTTTGCATTTTTTATTTTGCACCTATATTGTAACCATTTTTTAGAAGTTGTATTAAAAAACAAGACCTCTAAAGAAAAAATATATTAATTTATATCCTTTCTTTAAAAGTCTCGTTTACTTTTTTTAAAAGCTTGTTAACCAGATATTAAAATCGCGACTGTTGATTAACAATTTAAAACTACTCCCTTTTAAGGTTGTATATATGGTGACCCGTACGAGAATCGAACTCATGATTCCACCTTGAGAGGGTGGCGTCTTAACCGCTTGACCAACGGGCCATATGTTTACCATATGTTTACCATATATTTATACCATATTTTTCATTTGTAGTCAATTGTTTTTTACATTTTTATTGACTTAAAAATTTTTTTATAGTACAATTTTTTAAAAGGAGTATAAATAAATGGAAAAAGAAAACAGAGAATTAGATGATTTTGTTCACCATAGACATACAGCAAAACAATTTGAAAGCTATTTTTTAACAATATTAGATGATAATGGATTGAAATCAATTAACCTCTCATCATTTGGCAAAGCAAAAATCACTTTTGGCTCATCAGAAGAGAATGATATTGTATTAGCTTCCAATGCAGTTGATTATAGTCAAGGATATTTAGAAATAAATGAATATGGAGTATTAGCTGTAAATACAAGTAGCAGTATTCCTATGTTTGGTAACAATAATAAGATATTTGACAATGTATATTTATCAGAGGGTAGTTTCATTAAAATAATAGATAGCACATTAGAATCTTCTCTAGGAGTTTTGATGATAATGTCTATCAATCAAAATCTAGATGAATGGAAACCTTATACTTTATCAAATGGAAATTTATCAATTGGTAGTAGTGGTTCTTGCGATATAATCTTATCTCCTGCAGGAGTAGCCAAACATCATGCTACTATTCGCCATTCATTAAATAAAACTTTTATTTTTGATGAAAGTAGCATAAATGGTGTTTATGTAAATGGCAGTAAAATTCCTGTATCAACTGGAGTTGCACTAAAAAATTTAGATGTTATTTTAATAGGAAATACAAAAATAATTTTACATGATGATAAGTTATTTTATCAAATTTTTGAAAGAGGTATTCGTTTAGATGCAATTGATATAGTAAAAAGAGTGCGTATAAAATTTAAAGTAAGAGAAATTTCATCTCATGTAAGTATGACTATAAATCCATCTGAATTTGTTGCATTTGTTGGTGGGTCTGGTGCAGGAAAATCCACATTTATGAAATGTATTAGTGGTGTTGATAAACCAACTTCTGGTACAGTTTTACTAAATGGTGAAAACCTATATGCAAATTACGAAAATCTAAAATATAATATTGGATATGTTCCCCAAGATGATATAGTTTTCTCAAATTTAACTTTACATGATATGCTTCAATATGCAGCAAAACTTAGAATGCCAGATAATACTTCACGAAAAGATCGCAATCAACGTATTAAAGAAGTTCTAGAAATTGTAAATTTATCAGATTTTGAAAGTTCATATATAAGGCAATTAAGTGGCGGACAAAGAAAAAGAGCCAGTATAGCTGTTGAACTTCTAGCCGATCCTAATTTATTTTTCTTGGACGAACCAACAAGTGGTCTAGACCCAGGTACAGAAAGAAGTATTATGAAAACATTAAGAAAAATGTCACAAATGGGAAAAACAATCATCCTTGTAACGCATAACACTCTAAATTTACATTTATGTGATAAAGTTGCTTTTTTTGGTGATGGTGGTCACTTATGTTTTTACGGTCCTCCACAAGATGCATTAACCTTCTTTGGAGTTGATGATTTTGTTGATATATATACATTAATCAACGAAAATCAAGAATATTGGTATGAAAAATTTCAGAGTACTCAAACACCAACAGTAAGAAAAGAAGTTCAAAAAAGCAAAAGTAATAATATTGTTAATAAAAAGAAATCATTTTTCAAGCAATTAATTATTTTAATTAGACGATATATCAAACTTATCTCAAATGATTTTCAACAATTACTTATATTATTTGCTCAAGCTCCCATAGTTGCTATTTTGCTTTCTATTGTTACAACAGATGATTTATATAAAAGTTATGATGATACAAAAGCTATTCTATTTTCAATAGGTTGTGCTGCAATTTGGTTAGGATTATTAAATTCAGTACAAGAGATTTGTAAAGAAAAAGTAATCTTACAAAAAGAACATATGGCAGATTTAAAACTTTCGGCATATATACTTTCAAAATTCATAGTTCAAGGATTATTAGCATTTATACAATCCTGGATTTTAGTATTCATTTTTCAAAAAATAGTTGGTACATCAGAATATAGTATATTGATAGATTCATTTTGGGATATACAAATTATTTGCTTTTTATCAATATTATCTTCTGCTACAATGGGACTTTTTATATCAGCTGCAGTAAAAAACTCAAATATTGCAATGACAATACTCCCACTTATATTAGTACCTCATTTATTATTTTCAGGAATGCTATTTAAACTTGAAGGAGCAGCAGATTTTATCTCAAACTTCATTTTATGTAGATGGACTGTTGAAGGATTAGGAACAAGTGCAAATCTAAATGCTTTAACACATATGGTACAAACTATAAATCCTATGCTTGAAGTAGAAGCAGAAGAATATTTCACCTTTACAATTGAACATATGCAACATATTATTGGAATTATTTTATTAATGACATTTGTTTTATTAGTCGGAAGTTATATAGTTTTAAGAAAAAATGTTGATAAAAATATGTAAAAAAAAGCTTGAATAAAATCAAGCTTTTATTTTATTTCTTTTAATTGTATATATCTAATTGTTGAAAATATTGCACCAATAGAAATTATCAGTAGCATGCTTATAATACTTTTTATACCTGCATTAGGTAAAATCTTATCTGATATTGTTTTATCTGTTGTTCCATTTTTTTGAGTATCTTGTTCATTCTTATCTGTAACATTATTTTCTTTATCAGCTACATCTCCATCTGAATTATTTCCATTGTTACCGCTATTTCCTACTTTGCCATCCACCCACTCTTTTATAACAGAAATTTCTTCTCTCATTTCATCTATATTTTCATCTGTTAAATTTGTTACTTGAGACTTTAACTCTATATCTAATATAGTTTTTAGCAATGGATTAATGCCATCTATATTTTCAAATTTTTCAATTCCTAAATTTAATTTTTCTTTTAAAGCCTCATCAACTTTTTCTGCTGTATATAAATCATTATATATTTCATCTACTACTTCTTTAAGTTGATTTAAGTCTCCTAGATCTTCTTCATATTCATCTAACAATTCTTTTAGTTCTTCTGCTTCCGTTTTGGCATAAACGACTTTAGTCTTGAAGCTCATAAATGTTAATAAAAATATCAATAATAGAAAAAATATTTTTTTATTCGTATTCTTCATTTCTCTCATCTTCCTCATATTCTTTTGTTTTATCTTAAATAATCTATTTAAAGATTATTACCCTAACATATTTTTAATTAATTTCAATGCTTTTATAAGGTTTGTAATTACAGAAGTTTTTTGTTCTTTTTCTTCTTGATAATCTGATTCTTTATTTACTATTTCTCCATTTGCTATTTTTTCAGCTTGATTTATAAAATTTTCTACATGTCCTTTATATACATTATATTTTGTTCCTAAAACTATAAATGCATGTTGTTCACCTTCAGCTGAAAACCTTTGAACATATGGTATTTTTGAATTTGCTATTGCAGTATTATATATCTCTGTACTATTTTCAAAAGGCACTATTGAATCTTTTGTTCCATGTATTATTAATGTTGGTAATTCACATTTATTTAAACTATTTAAAGCATTTTGGTATGTATCAAAATTTTCTTCTGTTAATCCAACTCCTATTTTTTCTATTAGAAGTTTTCTTATAATACTGTCTGTTAAAGAATCGCTTGATATACTTGATAAATCGTCCTTTTTAAATATTCCTAATATTTTAGCAACTAATTCATTTTTTGAAGCCTCTGAACCAGATGATGAACTAGCCCCACCTAGCAATCCCTTTATTATTCCTGTTAGAGATGTGTATCCACAATCTTCTACTAGTCCAATTACATTTTGATTTTTAATTGTTTTTCCATCAATTTCCATTCCTGATGTAAATACTGTTGTTGCCCCACCTAGAGAAACACCATGCAGTATTATTTGTTTACATTTATTACCATATCTGTTATTCAAATAAGTTAACCAATCCCAAACATCAAGGCTCTCTACATATCCCATAGCCTCATCACCTTCGCTATTTCCATATCCTCTTGAGTCTGGTGCTAAAATGTTATATCCTTGATCTAAGTATATTTGTCCTACCGCATCAGCCATTGCTTGTCCAGTCATATTAGCGCCATGAATTAAATATACCCATTTGTCTGATGTTGGATTTCCATTTTTATCTACTCCAGCATAATATATTTTCCCTACTAATTTTACTTTGTACTCTTCTCCACATTTTTCTCCTGCTGTACTAGCAACCATATTATCTATTGTCACATCTGGTGTTAGACTTTCAACTGCTAAATTTGTACTTCCCAATAGTTTACTTATTAAGCTTGTTAGTGAACTTAATAAATCTGTTGCATTATTAGCATTTGAATTAATTGTTGTATTAATTATTTGATTTGATATTTTAGGAATTACTGTTGATGAACTATATTTATTTTGTAATTCTGTAACTTTATCAATAATTTGTATTTTTATTTCATCAACTGATATATTTGTATTAAGTCCTTTTGTAAAGCTACTTATTTCTCCTAAAAATCCTTTGTAATTATTTAAATCATTATACCTTTGATTTGCGCTTTCTAGCATTGAGCTAAAATTTAATTTTGTTGAATTATTAGCATTTGTGTTTAAAAATGTTGCATTTGATATAACAGGTATTAATATTAACATTGATACTACAACCAATACCATTATCCATTTAAATATGTTCTTTATTCCTCTATTCATAAAAGTTCTCCTTTGTTTGTTATTCCTTTTTCTTAAAATTAACTACTATTGCATTCTCATTATCAAATTCAAATGTTGCATCTGTTGTGTCTGTTTGAACCGGGTTAAAATTGTCTTTTCCATCTGAAAAACTTATATTCTTTAAGTCAAACTTCTTTTTGCCATCATCACTACTTTCATCTTCTCCTGCAACTCCTGGCGTAAATTTTTCAAAATTATATGTTTTTATTGGTTGCTCTTCTTTATATTTTGAACCTAAATAATCAAAAACACCTTCGCCTACATTAAATTTACCATCATCTGTCTTAAGTTTAACAGCAACATGTTTACTTTTTAATGTAGCTAATTTATTTGCAACAAAATATGGTTTCCAATCATATTTTACACTTGAATATTTTGAATCATATTCTAATTTATTCATATCCATAGAATTTGAATATGTCCATTCTCTTCTCTTTGTGAATTCTTTTTCCCACCAAGCTAATTCATCTGGGGTACCATTTCCTGTAAATATTTTACTTGCACAATTTGATAATATTGTTTCTTGATATTTCATTTTTGGTGAATTTCCTTCTAGTTGAGCAAGATTTTGTGCAGTAATTACTGTAGCTACTTTATATTTACGATATAATGTAAATATAGCTTCAGTATCTTTACAAATAAAGTCTGGAAATTCGTCTACATAGAAGAAATGTGGTATTCTACTATTTTCATTTCCTGGTCTTCTTAATACTGCATTCTGCATTGATAATATAAAGAATAATCCAAATGCAGTATGACTTGTTCTTCCCAAGTCTCCTCTACGAGTACATACAAGCGTTACTTCCCCATTTGCTAATGCTTTATCAAAATCTATATTATTATTTCTATTACACAATATTGCTTTTACTCCTGGTAATCTTAGTAAATTATCTAATTGTGCTGCTGCTAAATATATATATTTTTCTGTATCTGGTCTTCCTACACTATCTTTGTAAAAGTTCTTTTTAAAGTATGCTAGCTGAATACTATATTTTTCTGCTAATTCTTCATCACTCTTCATAATTTCGCACATTTTTTCTACTAAGTCAAAATTTGTAAGCATTTTTAACATATCTTCTAGATTAGGTAAGTTTCCTCCATTCATTCTAGGATACATTTCTTTTAATATCATTGTTACATTTTCAATTGCTTGTATAATAAAGTCTTCTCTATATGCTTCTTCAATTTCTGGGTGAGTATTTGCATACATTCCTTTTAATACTGATGAAATTGTTATTGCTATTTTTGAAACATCATCATATACAAATGGGTTCAATCCTATTGAAGATGGATTTGATGGGTCTATTAAATTATATTTTATATGAAAGTTTTTACAAACATTCATTATTTTTGATGTAGACTCAAAATCTGGAGATATAGATGTTAATCCTAAATCTCTATATGTATATTCATTTGCAGATGCTGATAATATCATTTTACTTAAATAAGCTTTATATACTGCTTCTTTACCAAATGCTGGTGAAATCATATTTAAACTAAAATTCTCATTTAGATAATCATTACTATATGGTTTATTCAATGTTGCAATTCCTGTTTTTAATGCTGTATATCCCATTTCTTTTGCATTAGCCCTGTAAAAAGCTTTTTTCTCTAAGTCTTTTGCCATCATTGGTTCTAATATTAATGCTGTTTTTCCTGTTCCTGAACCACCACATACAAATAGTGACTGATATCTTCTATTTTCATGAAATACCATTTTTTTACCATTTTCAAAGTCATTACACATATACATATCACATGTAAATGGACCATGCCCTTTGTTTTTATCAGATAAACTGATTCCTTTATAATCCCAAATAGATCTTGTTTGATCTTTACTATCTGCAACGCCTAATCTTATCCATTTTATTACCCCATAAAATGTAGTCAATGGCAAATATATTGCTAATGCCGTAAATGCTGGTCTTATTAATTCAGAAAAATCTGATACTAATTCTGTATACCCTGGTAAAGATATAAGAAATAACCATGCTGCATGATTCAACCATTGTGTAAACATTGAAATAGCTACTACATATAATGTTATTACATATGTAAAGAACAATGTTACTTTTGCACTTTTTGATGATGCAAATTCTGATGGTACACAAAATAAATATGCAAATATAGGACAAGCTAATGCTAATGTATATTTAATTGGTCCCCAGTATGATACTGAAACACCAGTAAATATTAAGAATAACATTTCGACTACTCTGTCCACTATTATATATACTGAAATTAATGTTAGCACATATGTTGCAAATGTATTTCGGCTTGCATTTATTTTCTTCAAAAATTTATCTATTAACTTCATCATCTTTTCCTTTCATTTTCATATAATTATACATATATATTATCCTATAAATTCGTTAAAATTACAAGCTTTTTTGACAATTTTATAGAATAATTTCTAATATTATACCTGAAATTACACCTATAAAGTATAATAAACTTATAATTTTAATATTTTCTTTTATATTTTTGTTTGTCTTAAATAATACTAATAATCCTACTCCTGCATTAACGCAAAGTCCTGAAATTAATATTGGCATTGATATTACTTGTTCTATAAATAATTCTGTTAGTATTACTGATGACGCACAATTTGGTATTAGACCAATTATTCCCGCAATTACTGGTCCCAATATTATATTGTGACTAATTATGTTGGCAATTGTTTCTTCTCCAACTAGAGTTATTATAATATTTATTATTAATGTTATTATAAATATAAATATTAATATATTTATAGAATGTTTTATAGCAGATTTGATAATTCCCTCTTCACAGTGACAATGTTCATGTTCACATAGTTCTTCTATATTTTCTTGTTGCTCTTGTTTTTTTAATTTTCTCATTACAAAATCTATTACCAGTCCAGCTACTATACCAATAGCTAGTTTTATTCCTAGTATTTCTAATATTGTAGTAATAGGAACTGCCTCTGTTAATAATATTGGTAACATTTCATCTGATGTTGTTAAATATACTGATATTAATGTTCCCAAAGTTATTACTCTGGCTGCATATAGATTAGTCGCTGACACTGAAAAACCACATTGAGGAAATATTCCAACTACTCCTCCTAAAATTGGTCCATATTTTCCAGATTTTTTTATAGTTTCTTTTACTTTATCACTTGTTTTGTGCTCTATATATTCCATTATTAAGTATGTTACAAATAGAAATGGTAAAAGTTTTATGCTATCTAATACAGTTTCTTCAAGTATTTCTATAATTTGTTGCATTTTAAATTCCTCTCTTAAATCTTTCCATTTTTGATGTCTTCTATAAATTTATCTCTTATTTCATATGGAAGTAATACTATTTTTTCTACATCTTCTCTCTTTATTATTTCTGGTATATATTTTCCTCTATGTGCATATTTAGGATCTCCTGAAAATTCTGGACCTGTTCCTGTTCCAAATTTTCCACTTACATATTTACATAAGAAAAAATATTCTTTTTTATCTTGTTCTCCATTTTCTATTTCATATAACTTTTTTATTACTTCTACATCTATTCCAAATTCTTCTTTTATTTCTCTTATAGTACCTTCTTCTATGGTTTCTCCTGGTTCTTGCCCTCCTCCTGGGAATGTATAATAATCTCCTATTGGATGATTTTGTACTCCCACTCTATGCATAAATGCAAAACCATCTTCTATTGGTACTATTCCTGCTAATCTTACTCTCATTTTTTCCTCCTCATAATTTGGGGTCGGTTCTCTTTTTGAGTTTTTTATTCATACCATTCAAATGTCCAATTAAGAACCTTTACAAGGTCTCCCTCTTTTATTCCTTGTTTCTTTAATTCATCTTCAATTCCAAGTGTTTTTAAACTTTTTTGGAAATAATACATTGATTCATTATCATCAATATTTATTCTTCCCATTAATCTATTAATAGCCTTTCCTTCTATTATGAAAGTATCATCTTCTTTTCTTACAGTAAATTCATCTTTATCATCTTCTAATGTATATACAACTCTTTCTTCTACTTCTACAAGTTCTTCTTTTGGTAGAGTTTTTAATACTTCTGATACTCTATTTAATAATTCTGGTATTCCTTCTCCTGTCGCCCCTGAAATTTTGTATATTTCTAATCCTTCTTTTTCAGCTAATTCTTCTAATGCTTTATATCCAGAGTCATTCTGCATTATGTCTATTTTATTTGCCACTATTATTTGTTTTCTAGTACTTAATTTTTCACTATATTTTTTTAGTTCTCCATTTATTGTGTAATAATCTTGAACAGGATCTCTGCCCTCAATTCCAGATACATCTATTACGTGTAATAAAAGTCTTGTTCTTTCTACATGTCTTAAAAATTGAATTCCAAGTCCAGTTCCTTCGCTTGCTCCTTCTATTATCCCAGGAATATCTGCTATTACAAAACTGTCTCCATTTTTTGTTTTTACTACTCCAAGATTTGGTTCTATTGTTGTAAAATGGTAATTGGCTATTTTAGGTTTTGCATCTGTAACAACTGATAAAAATGTTGATTTTCCTACATTTGGGAATCCTAATAATCCTACATCTGCTAATAATTTTAGTTCTAGTATTACTTCTTTTTCTTCTCCATCTTCTCCTGCTTGTGCAAATCTAGGTACTTGTCTTGTCGCTGTTGCAAAGTGTGAGTTTCCTTTTCCGCCTCTTCCACCTTTTAAAACAAGTTCTTCTTGTCCTTCTTTTGATAAGTCTGCAACTACTTTACCTGTTTCTGCATCTTTTATTATTGTACCGATTGGAACATTTATATATAAATCTTGTCCTGCTTTTCCGTATTTGTTGCCTCCACTACCATTTTCTCCATTTTGAGCTTTAAATTTTTTAGTATATCTAAAGTCTATTAAAGTATTAGCATTTGGATCAACTCTGAAGTAGATGCTTCCGCCTCTACCTCCATCTCCTCCATCAGGTCCTCCTGCTGCTACATATTTTTCTCTTCTAAAGGTGATAGCTCCATCTCCGCCATTTCCTGATTTAATTATTATTTTTGCATAGTCTGTAAACATTTTTTCACTCCCTAATTATTTTTGTTGTCCTTGGTCCCTTTGTTGAATTGCTCTTGCAAATTCTTGTTTCATTAATTCTATTCTACTTTGTATTGCACTTGATGATGATTTTTCTTTACGATTTACTTGACCGTTTTTATCTACTTCACCAATATAAGTTAGTTGTCTCATATCTTGGAAATTTCTTGCATCTGATAATAAAGTTAATACTTTTGTAATTTCTTGTAGATTTCCTGTTCTTACTATATCTTCTAATCTTTTTTGTAATTCAAAACATACTGCATATCCATCTGGATTTTGTCCACCGAGAAATTCAACATCACTTTCATGTTCTGCATTTTTTATGTATGCAGAATATAAATATGTTCCACTACCATCTTTTCCAACTTTGTTAACTTGCCTCATTCTAAGTATATCTCCAGTATTTATATTAACCCCATCATAATTTGCATATCTGCTGTCACTTCTTGCATTTGGATAATACACTTCCCTTATTGTTGGATATTGTTTTCTTTCATTTTTTTCTCTTTGTGCATTTTCTAAATAGCCTTTTGCGTCTATGGATGCCATAAATTCTTGCTGTTTTGTTATTTCTTCTTGTCTTCTTTGCATCTTTGCATCTAGCTCTGCATTTCTTGCTGTTATTTGTTCTTCCACTATTTTATTAACTATATTTTGTACAGCCTCACTTTTACTATCAAATGTATACCAACCTGTTCTATCATCGATTAGTCTTCCAAGATAATATTGTTGTTGTCCGCCTTGCATTTTTCCTCTACTTTCTCTTTCATATTGTCTCATAACAGCTGACATAATTTCATCACTTATTTCTTGTTCTTTTGATAATTCAAATGCAACATAATCCGTATAATCGAAATAAATTGTATCTCCTTCTCTTTGTTTTATTATTCTCGCCATTATTAATTGTGTTATTTCATTATTACGATGTCTTATATTATTTACTTTCCCTGGTCTGAAAACTGTAATCTCATCTTTTCCATCTAATGATGGCATTGAATATACTTCTCGAGTTTTTTTGCCTGCCACTTCTGCTTCTTTGTTTTCTTTTTTTCCTTTTAATTTATCAAATATTCCCATATTTTCTCCTCTATTTTTCAAAGTAATCTAGCTTCATAGCTTTCTTAACTTTTTTCATCGTTTCTTTTGCAGTTTGTCTTGCTTTTTCAGTTCCTTTAATTAATATTTCATCTACTAACTCTGGTCTTTCTTCATAATATTTTCTCTTCTGTCTCATTGGTTCTAAAGTTGCGTTGATATTTTTAGCTAATTGTTTTTTACATGCAACACATCCTCGTTTTCCTGCTTTGCATTCTTCACATACTGTTTTACACTCTTCTTCTGAACTAAATAATTTATGATAATATGATACCATACATACATCAGGATTTCCTAAATCATCTTTTTTTATTCTATTTGGGTCTGTTACTGCACTCATTACTTTTTTATTGACATCTTCTTCTGAGTCTGATAAATATATTGCATTTCCTAATGATTTACCCATTTTTTCGTTTCCATCCAAACCTTTTATTCTTTTTTCATTAGATAAAACTGCCTCTGGTTCAACTAATACTTCTCCATAAATACTATTGAATTTTCTAACTATCTCTCTGCATTGTTCTATTAGTGGTAGTTGATCTTCTCCTACTGGAACAAGCGCTCCTTCTAATGCTGTTATGTCTGCCGCTTGACTTACAGGGTATCCTAAGAATCCATATGTAACACTTTCACCAAATAAATCTTTCTTTTGAGCAATCTCTGTTTTTACAGTTGGATTCCTTTCAAGTCTTGCGATTGTTACTAAATTTGAATAAAATACTGTTAATTCTGCAACTTCTGGAATCATTGATTGTATATATATTGTTGTTTTTTCTGGATCTATTCCTACTGATAAATAATCCATTACAACTTCTCTAACATTTTTTCTTACTTTTTCCGGATTATTAAAATTATCAGTTAATGCTTGCACATCTGCAACTAATATATATGGGTCATATTCTCCTGTTTCTTGCATTTTCACTCTATTTTTCAATGAACCAAAGTAATGACCAATATGTAATCTTCCTGTTGGTCTATCTCCTGTTACAATTCTTTTCTTTTCCATTTTGTATCTCTCCTATCTTTATATTTTCCGATTTCTACCTTTTTTTACATATTATATTATACTATATTTTTTTATAAAAATAAAGTCTTTCGCAAAAAAAGAATAGAAGTCTAATACTAAGCCTTCTATTCTTTTCGTTCTATCCAAAAATTCCTTTTTTCTTTATTGGTGGTTGTTCATTCATTGTTCTTGCCAATTTTTCAAGTAAGTCTCTTTGTTCTTTATTTAGTCTTTTTGGCGTTTGAACAACTACTGTAAATATAAAGTTTCCTCTAGTTGTTGAACTTATTGAATTAAATCCTCTTTCCTTTATTGTAAACTTAGTTCCAGTTTGTGTACCTTCTGGAATCGTGAATTTTTCTATACTTCCATCTACCATAGGTATTTTTAATTCAGCTCCTAATGTTGCTTGAGTTATAGTTACAGGAACTTCACACATTACAGTCGTTCCTTGTCTCGTATAAATGCTACTCTTTTTTATTCTAACTGTTATGTATAAATCTCCTTTAGGTCCACCTTTTTCTCCTGGTTCACCTTCTCCTCTTAATACTACAGTTTGATTGTCATCTATGCCTGCTGGTATTTTTACTTTTATTCTTGGTTGTTTTCTTACTGTTCCCTTGCCTTTGCAATTATCACAAACTTCTTTTATTACTTCTCCTGTTCCATGACAATTTGTACAAGTTTTTGTTGTTTGCATTTGTCCTAATATAGTATTCTGGACTTGCCTAACTGTTCCTGTTCCATTACATATAGGGCATTTAGTTACTGAGGTTCCTGGCTTTGCTCCTGTTCCATGGCAAACATCACAAGTTTCAGGTCTTGTTATAACTATGTCTTTTTCAACACCCAAAAAAGCTTCTTCAAATGTTATTTCTAAATTTAAATTTAAATCTGCACCTTTTTTAGGTCCTCTTGTTTTTTGTCTTGTACTAGTTCTTGCTCCTCCTCCAAAAAATGAAGAAAAAATATCGCCTAAGTCTCCAAAATCTGAAAAGCCATCAAAACCATCAAATCCAGATGAAGTATATGAATAATAGTTTCCGCCTCCAAAAGGGCCTCCAGCGCCACCAAATCCTTGTGGATCAGCTGTTCCAAATTGATCATACATTTTTCTTTTTTGTGGATTTGATAATGTTTCATATGCTTCGTTTACTTCTTTAAATTTTGCCTCTGCTTCTGCTTTGTTATCAGGATTAGCATCAGGGTGATATTTTTTGGCAAGTTTTCTGTAAGCTTTTTTTAATTCTTCGTCTGTCGCAGTTTTACTAACACCTAAGACTTCATAATAATCTCTTTTATTTGCCATTTTCTCCTCCTCATGGATTTAGAAGTTGGAAATTTTGCTTTTTTACTTCCAACTTCTAACCTCCAATTATCTTTTATATTTATTTATCATCTTCTACTTTATAGTCTGCATCATATACTGTTCCATCATTTCCATTGTTTCCAGCATCTCCTTCAGCTGTTGCATTTGGATCTGTTGCTCCATTTGGATTTGCATTTTATATAATTGTTCAGACATTTCATAAAATACTTTAGTTAATTTTTCTGTTGCTTCTTTTATAGCTTCTGTATTATTTGAATCAAGAGCTTTTCTTGTATTAGCAATTTCAGATTCAACTTTAGCTTTTTCTTCTCCGCTAATTTTGTCTCCTAATTCTCCTAGTGTTTTTTCACTGTTATATACTAAGCTTTCTGCATTATTTTTAACTTCGATTTCTTCTTTCTTTTTCTTATCTTCTTCAGCATGAGCTTCTGCATCTTTAACAGCTTTTTCGATGTCTTCATCTGTTAAGTTTGTTGATGCTGTAATTGATACATTTTGTTCATTTCCTGTTGCCATATCTTTTGCAGATACATGTACTATACCATTTGCATCTATATCAAATGTTACTTCTATTTGTGGTACTCCTCTTGGTGCTGCTGGAATTCCTGTTAATTGGAATCTTCCTAATGTTTTGTTATATGCAGCCATTTCTCTTTCACCTTGTAATACATGTACTTCTACACTTGTTTGACCATCTGCTGCTGTTGAGAATATTTGTGATTTTTTTGTTGGTATTGTTGTGTTTCTTTCAATTAATTTTGTGAATACTCCACCATATGTTTCAATACCAAGTGAAAGTGGTGTTACATCTAGTAATACTAAATCTTTAACGTCTCCTGATAATACACCACCTTGAATTGCTGCACCAATTGCAACGCATTCATCTGGGTTTATTCCTTTATCTGCATCTTTTCCTGTTATTCTTTTTACTGCTTCTTGAACAGCTGGAACTCTTGTAGAACCACCAACTAGTAATACTTTGTGTATGTCATTTGGAGTTAATCCTGCATCTTTTAATGCTTGATTTACAGGTCCTGCTGTAGCTTCTACTAAATCATGAATTAATTCTTCAAATTTAGCTCTTGTTAATGTTATATCTAAGTGTTTTGGTCCTGTTGCGTCTGCTGTAATGAATGGTAAGTTAATTTGTGTTTGTTGTACACCTGATAATTCTATTTTTGCTTTTTCTGCAGCTTCTTTTAGTCTTTGCATTGCCATTTTATCTGTTGATAGGTCTATTCCATTTGATTTTTTGAATTCTGCTACTAAGTAATTCATTATAGCCTCATCAAAGTCATCTCCACCAAGTTTTGTATTTCCGTTTGTTGCTAATACTTCGAATACACCATCACCAATGTCTAGGATTGAAACATCAAATGTTCCTCCTCCTAAGTCATATATCATTATTTTTTGATCTTGTTCTTTATCCATTCCATATGCTAAAGCTGCTGCTGTTGGTTCATTTATAATCCTTAATACTTCTAGTCCTGCTATTTTTCCTGCATCTTTTGTTGCCTGTCTTTGGCTATCACTAAAGTATGCTGGTACTGTTATAACAGCTTGAGTTACTTTTTGTCCTAAATAATTTTCAGCATCTGCTTTTAATTTTTGTAATATCATTGCTGATATTTCTTGTGGAGAAAATTTGTCTCCCTCTATATCAATTTTTTCATTTGTTCCCATTTTTCTTTTTATTGAGATTACAGTATTGTCTGGATTTGTTACAGCTTGACGTTTTGCTATTTGTCCCACTAGTCTTTCTCCATTTTTAGAGAATGCTACTACACTAGGCGTAGTTCTGTTTCCTTCTGCATTTGGTATTACTACTGGTTCTCCTCCTTCCATTACTGCTACACATGAGTTTGTTGTTCCTAAGTCAATTCCTATTATTTTTCCCATTTTAATTTACTTCCTTTCTTTTATTTGTCAGGTGACACATCCTAACAATTATATATATTTTTTTAAATTTAATAACTATTTTATATTAATTGGCTACAATTACCATAGAATGTCTAATAACTTTTGTACCTATTTTATAGCCTTTTCTATATTCCTGTACTATTTCTTTTTCATTTTTTTCTGGATCTTGTATACTACTTACTGCTTCGTGTAAACTTGGGTCAAATGTTTCTCCAAGTGCTGGAATTTCTTCTACTCCTTTAGATTTTAATATGTCTTTAAATTGTTTTAGTACAAGTTCTACTCCTTTTTTGTATTCTTCATCCTTAGTTTCTACCTTTAGGGCATTTTCTAAGTTGTCCAATACTGGTAAGAATACTTCTACTATATCAGATAATATTGAATTGTATAATGTTTCTCTTTCTTTTCCACTTCTCTTTTTGAAATTTTCAAATTCTGCTAATACTCTTTTATATCTATCATTTAGCTCATCTAGTTCTTGTTGTTTTGGATCTATTATGCAATCTTTCTTTTCAGTTGTTTCTTTATCACTTTTTTCATTTTCACTAGAAGTATTTTTTATTTGTTCATTTTTTTCTTCGTTTTCCATATTCTACCTTCTTTCTTTATTGATCTTTCTGGTCATTATCATTAAGTTTTTTGCTAATATATTTCATTACTGATATTACTTTTGCATAGTCCATTCTTTTTGGGCCTATTATTCCAATTGTACCCAAATCTTTATTTCCTATTCTATGTTTAAATGTTACTACACTAAAGTCTTTCAGTTCTTCTTTTTCGTTTTCTTCACCAATATATACATTTATGTCTTTGGCAAATCCTGTATTTAACATGTCTGCCATTAAATCCTTTTCATCTAATATATTTACAAAGTTTTTTGCTACTTCTAGACTATTAAATTCTGGTAATTCAAATAGTCTATTTGCTCCTTCTAAATGTATACTTTCTTCTTCCACAACTTTTTTCATTTGTTCTATTATTGGTTTTATCAAATTTACACTATATTGCATTTCTTCAACTAAATATTTTTCTAGTGGTCTGTCTATTTTCGTTATTGGTTCTCCTTTAAGTTTATTGTTGAACATACGACTTAGTGTTTGAACTTGATTTTCTGTTATATCTTCATCAAACTTTATTATTGTTTCTTTTACTAGACCATTGTCTGTTAATATTACTGCCATCATCATTCTAGGGCTCAATAGTACAAACTTTATATTTTCTATTTTTTGTACATCTGAACTTGGTCCTATTGATACTGTAGTATAATGGGTTATCTCTGATATTGTACTTGAAGCTATTTGAGTTATTTCTTCCATTTCATTTACTTTTGTTTCTAATTTGTCACTTATATATTTTATTTCTTCTAATGTAATTTTATCCTCTACTAATAATTCATCAACATAGAATCTATATCCTTTTGCAGATGGTACTCTCCCTGCTGATGTGTGTGGTTTTTCTAGATATCCCATTTTTTCTAGTTCTGCCATTTCGTTTCTTATTGTTGCACTACTGTATTCTAGTCCTTCTGAATTCATTATTGAATTTGAGCTTACTGGTTCTGCTGTTTTTATATATTCTTCTACAATTACTTGTAATACTCTTTTTTTTCTTTCATCTAGCAATTTTGCTCCTCCTTTTTTTACTTTTTAGGAAATTGCGCTTCATTTTAGCACTCTTTTAATCAGTTTGCTAATTTCGTATAATATATTATATCATTTTTTAGCACTTGTCAATAGTTTTTGCTAAAAATTTTCATTATTTTAAAATACAGTAAAATTATTTTTTTAATGCTTGTAAAAAA
This sequence comes from uncultured Clostridium sp., assembly GCA_945919455.1. Taxonomy (GTDB): domain Bacteria; phylum Bacillota; class Clostridia; order TANB77; family CAG-508; genus CAG-269. The sequence continues at coordinate 33,143 of CAMEJH010000004.1, forward strand.
ACTCCAAAAATGTTATATTATATATGTGCTAGTTTTTTAGTACACAATAATTCAATTGCAACTTTGGCTAGACATAATAACAATTTTTTTCAAAATATTAGATTCGTTTTTTTTCTAATATTAAAAAATCATATAAAAAGGAAGTGATGTGTAGACTTTATTTATTGTGCCAATGAAAAAACATACTTTTATTAAGTATTGTAAAATTCAAAAAAAAAATGTATAATAAGGAGGAATTAAATGAGTCAACAAAACAAACTTGTAATGAAAGATGACATTATGTTTAAAGCATTTTTCAGTAGAACTGGAAATGAAAAATTTCTAAAAGCATTCCTAACAGCTCTTTTAGGAAAAGAATTAAATATAAAAAGAGTAATACATGATGCTAGGTTAGAGCAACTAGCAAAAGAAGAAAAATATGGTATATTAGATTTAGATATAGAACTTGATACTGGCGAATTTGTAAATATCGAAATGCAATTAGCAAATTATAATAATATAGAAGAAAGAAATACTTTTTATGCTAGTAAAAAAGTTACTGAACAATTTACAAATATAATAATTTAAAAAAGGTAATAATTATATCTATATTAGACTATTCTTTTATTGACTTACCAGAATATGTGACTAAAACAGTTAGAGTTGCAGACAACCATAGAAATTATGAAATTAATAATAATGTAACTTATTATTATATAGAATTAGACAAATTCAGAAAAGGAAATCCTGATATGAAAGATCCTATAAATCAATGGTTAGCTTTCATAGATATGGAAAGGGGGGATCTGCTAGATATGGCAGAAAAAGAAAATAAAATAATAAAAGAAGCTAAGAAAACTTATGAAACTTTAACAGGGGATGCAGAAGTAAAGCGTTTAGCTGAAATAAGACTTATGTCTAAGTTAGAAGAACAAGCAGCATTAGCAAGTGCTAGGGATAAAGGAACTAAATATGGGCTTGAACTTGGTAAAAAGGCAGGACTTGAACTTGGTAAAAAGGAAGGACTTGAACTTGGCAAAAAAGAAGGTATTGAGCTTGGTAAAAAAGAAGGTATTAAGCTTGGTAAAAAAGAAGGGCTTGAGCTTGGAAAAAAGCAAGAAAAATTTGAAACCGCCAAAAAGATGAAATCAAAAAATATGCCTATTAAAGATATTATTGAATTCACAGGCTTAACTCAAAAAGAAATTGAAAATCTATAATATCTATCTCCAAAAATATAGCTATCATATAATTTGATAGCTATATTTTTTACACAAACTCTTCCCACACAAAATTAGCAAGATCTATTCCCTTATTAGTTAACTTAATAATATCATTATCTATAACAACCAATTTTTCATCTGTCAATTTTTTTAATTCATTTCTAAATAGATATATTGGATTATCTCTAAACTTATTTTTAAACTCACTTATATGTATTCCATCTATTTTTCTTAGTCCTAATAACATATACTCTTTTTTCTGATCATCTTCTTTCTGAATTTCGTGAATTATTCTGTTTCTCTCTAATCTACTATGTTTTATATTTTTAATATATTCTTCAACATTTTCTGTATTTGAATATCTTGCTATATCTCTATAAGAATGTGCAGCAGCACCAAAACCTATATATTCTTTTTGATTCCAACAATTCATATTATGTTTTGATTCATATCCCGGTTTTGCAAAATTAGATATTTCATAATGCTTATATCCATTTAATTCTAAAGTATTTTTTACATACCAATACATATTTCTTTCTATATCTTCTTCTGGTAATTCTAACTCACCTTTTTCTATTTTTACTGCAATTGGGGTATTTTCTTCTACAATTAATGAATATACTGATACATGCTCTGGAGCTAATTCTATTATTTTTTCTAAACTTTCTTTTATATCTTTAATTCTTTGATTTGGTAATCCTATTATTAAATCTACACTTATATTTTTAAATCCTACGCTTCTTGCTAATTTATATGTTTCTAAAAATTGTTCAAAATTATGTATTCTGCCAATTTGTTTCAATAATTCATTTTGTGTGCTTTGTAACCCTATACTTAATCTATTTATTCCACATTTTTTATATTGTTCTAATTTTTGCTTTGTTACTGTTCCTGGATTAACTTCTATTGTTATTTCCGCTTCTTTAGTAACATTTTTTTGTTTAATTTCTTCCATTATATATTTTATATATTTGCTATCAATATACGAAGGTGTACCACCTCCAATATATACTGTGGTTATTTGTGACTGTATGTTTTGCATTTTAATTTCTTTTTTAACAGCTTTTACATAGTCTTCTATTATATTATCTTTATTGCAATAAGATATAAAATCACAATAATAGCATTTTTGCTTACAAAAAGGAATATGTATATATACACCAATTTCTTTATTTTTCATTTGCTATCTCCATTATCTTTTTTAATCTATAGTTTACTCCTGACTTACCTACAGGTTGTTTTAATTTTTGTCCTAATTCAACTAGACTTGCATTTGGGTTTTCTAATCTTAAAGTTGCTATTTCTTTTAATGAATCACTTAAATTTTCAAATTTATGATTTTGTTTTAATCTTTTTATAGCTTCAATCTGCTCTATTGATGCATTTATCGTTTTATTTAAATTTGCTGACTCACAATTTACTATTCTGTTTATTTTATTATTCATTTCTCTTTGTACTCTTATTTCTTCAAATTTAATAACAGATTTATTTGCACCTAACAATGCCAAAAACTTGGATATTTCTTCACCATCTTTGATGTATATAGCATATTCATTTTTCTTTTCTATTATGCTACTTTTTATATCAAATGTTAATAATGCTTGTACAAGTAGCTCTGCATCTTCTAATTTTTTGATTCCTAATTCTAAATGATATTTGTTTTCTGGATTATTTATTGAGCCACCTCCCAAATATGCTCCTCTTATTATCCATTTTATTTGTTCTTGACTTGCTTCTTGAATTCTCACATTTTCTATTTTATTTATTTCTTTTAATTTCACTGTTATTATGTACAATTTTCCTTGTAATGTTATATCATAATTGTTTATCCCCATATTGCTTAATAATCTTGAAAACCTATTTATATTATATTCATTTTCCGTACTAAATTTTATATTTTGTTTTTCTTGAGAAATATTATTACTTAATAAATATCCTATTAGTTCATACTTTACAGCTTGCTTATTTGATAAATTTTCTGTTTTACTTATCTCTTCTTTTAAGTCCTTTGAAAAAGACATATTATCCTCCTACTCTTGTTACTATAATTCTGTCATTTCCATATAAATCTTTTTTAGAATATGTGTCTACATATTTATTTTCTTGTTCTATTATATCTATTATATCTATTTTTTGGTCATATCCTATTTCCATACATAAGTAACTTCCTAATTTTAAATACTCTATTGATTGATTTACTATTTTTCTATAAAAGTCTAATCCATCATCTCCACCATTTAGTGCTAGTTCAGGTTCTTTTTGCACTTCTTCACTTAAATAATGAATATCTTCTTTTTTTATGTAAGGTGGATTTGATACAATTATATCAAATTTTATTTTTTTTATTTTATCAAATAAATTTGATTTTATAAATTTTATTTTTTCAGTTACACCTAAATTCTGGGCATTTCTTCTTGCTATTTCTAGTGCCTCTTCACTTATGTCTGTTGCATATATTTTGGCATCTTTTACATATTTAGCTATTGATATTCCTATTGCTCCACTTCCTGTACACAAATCTAGTATAACAGGGTTTTGCATTTTGCTTGCTATTTTTATAACTTCCTCTACTAATATTTCTGTGTCTGGCCTAGGTATTAAAACATTTTCGTTTACATAGAAATCCATTTTCATAAATTCTTGAGAATGTGTAATATGTTGTAAAGGAATTCCTTGTGATAATTTCTCTATGTTTATAAAATATTCCCATTGTTCTTTTTTAGTTATTTCTTCATTATCGTATACTATCAAATATTGTCTTGATTTTTTTAGTACATATTGTAGCAACAATCTTGCTTTAAGTTTTGGACTTTCTACTTTATTATTTTTTAGCATTATCATTCCTTTATTTAAGGTTTCCTTAATTGTCATTAATACCACCTCCCTGCTTACTATACTATATAATATCTGCTCTTTTTTTTCAATACAAATTTTAAAAAATGATATATAGATATTGAATATCACAAGCCCCATAGGAAGACCCTAGATATGTTTTGTGTATGAAAATAGCTATATATCATTTTTTATATTATATTAGAAAAAAAGAACAACTAAACTTGTTGTTCTTTTATTCTTGATCTTCTCTTACTTTCTACTACAATTGGAGGTAATAATGGACTATAACTATCTCCATTAAATACATCTACTTCTACAGTTCTTGTAAGTAAATCCGTATATGTATATGATGCAGTTCTATCATTTTCCTCATACTTTACTACAAAAATATTAGGATATGCTTTTTCTATTGTACCTTCTTTTTCAAATTCTTTACTTCTTCCTAATGAACCTTTAACAATTATCTTTTGACCTACTTTATCAAAAATGTTGGTTTTTAAGTTTGCTATGTCAGTCTTACAAATCATTAAATCACCTACTTTGCTTAAGATGTCTTGAGTATATCATTTGTAGGTGATTTTGTCAAAGCATGTGTTTTTTTGTCTTATCGTTGTATCCTTTGTATCTCAACGGTTTTACGTTTTATATTGTTCTTTATTACATTTATATTACATTTTTATTACAAAAATATTACATATCTGTTTTATATAAAAATTATATTCTTTTTTCCGCGTGCACCAATGCCATTTATGCCTCTTTTCCCATCTCTCAATTCATTGGCAAAATCGTCAATTGTTATATACTTATTTGTATCTCCAACTGCAATACTTTTTGCAACAATTAATGGATCTAAAAAATCTATTAGTATTCGTGCAGGTGATGATGCAAAATTTGCACCCGCCTCCATTAATGCTTCAAAATAACTTTGACAAGCACCTGCAAAAATCACTAAGTTTTTATCATGATTTTCATCATATCTTCTCGCTTCTTTTACTGTTTGTATGAAATGTCTAGAATTTCTATAATTAAGTATATCTCTATATCTAGCACCATTTTTTATCATGCCATCATGTCCTGTTATAACTAATATATCAGGATTATATATTGTAAGAAGTCTATACACTGCTCGTGCTTGTTTATTTTCTGGTATATTTTTTACTATTGCCTTTAGTCCCATTTTTTTATAGTACATCATGGATTTTTCGCTGTATCTTTTATCACCATCTAAATGTAGTATTTTTCCTGTATATACAATTTCTTTTCTTCTATTATATTTTTCCATTTTTTCATTATTTATTTTACTATTTATCCTTTTTTCTAATTCCTGTTCACATTTATTTTGTTCTTCTTTACTTGCTAATTTTAAATCTTCTATTGGAGCATCTGCTTCTACTCTTACATTTATTCCTTTTAATATTGCAATTTTTCTATTTCCAACTAGTTTAAGTATTCTCTTAACTGAAAAAACAATATCATTTCCATAAGAATTTCTAGTAACTACATCACCTTTTTTTATTTCTCGCATATTATCACCCCTATTTGTAGGCTATTATAATATATGTTATTCTGACATTTTTTGACACTATATAATAAATATTCACATAATAAATATTTACTTATGTTGCTTTTCGTGGTATAATGTGCACAAGAAATTTGAAAAAGGAGGCTTTTTATGAAACAATCTAACGAAGATTTAGCCGAAAATAAAGTATTAATTTTATATTTGTTAAATAGACTATCAGATGGCATTAAAAGTGATCATTTATACAAAATAGTAGCTTCTGCTAACGATATTAATTATTTTTATTTTCAAGAATTGTTGACTGATTTGATTGATACTAAATTAGTTGGTTCTTTTACTAAGGATGAAGATATATTTATCAAAATTACTTCAGAAGGTCAAAATGCATTATCTCTTACTAAATCACTTTTGCCTGGAATTTTAAAGCTAAAAGCAGACAATGTTTTTAAAGAAGAAATTCCAATTATTAAAGAAGAGTCTTCTATTATTACAGAATATATTCCTAAAGATGAAAACAATTATACAGTAAAGTGTAAAATTGTAGAAAAAAATGAAACATTATTTGAAGTTTCAGCTTTTGCTGGTTCTCGAGAAAGAGCTAAACAAATTTCTGATAATTGGAAAAATAATGCCAATAAGCTTTATCCAAAAATATTAGATATGCTTTTAAATGGAGATTAATATGAAAAAACAAGAAGTCAAAAATTTTTATGAAATTTTAAAAAATACATATCCAGATGCAACTTGCAGTCTGGATTTTAAAACACCATTTCAGATAGTTGTTGCCGTAATGCTATCTGCACAATGTACTGATGAAAGAGTTAATAAAACTACTCCCTTATTATTTGAAAGATGTAAAACAATCCAAGATTTTGCTGATATTGATATAAAAGAACTTGAAGATATCATTCATCCTTGCGGTTTTTACAAAAATAAAGCTAAAAATATAAAATTATGTGCTAAACAGGTTTTAAAAAATTTTGATGGAGTTGTTCCACAAAATATGGAGGATCTTTTGACTTTAGCTGGAGTAGGTAGAAAAAGTGCTAATGTTATTTTACTAGAAGCTTTTGGTATTGCAAATGGTATTGCTGTTGATACTCATGCAAAAAGAATTTCCAATAGAATTGGTCTTTCTTCTCAAAGTGATCCAGAAAAAATTGAACAAGATTTATTAAAAATATTTCCAAAGGAATATTTAAAAGATATAAATCATTTATTTGTTTGGCATGGACGTAATACTTGTGATTCTCGCAAACCTAAATGTGAACAATGTACTGTTAAACAATTTTGTAAATATTATAAATAATTGTATAGAATATTTTATTGATATTTGGAAATGCTATCTTAGTAAGAGGTGATATCTTTGACAAATATCAATTGTTCTTTAGATTGTATTTATCAAATTGATGGAAAATGTTCTTACGATATTATTTCTAATTCTAGTTTATGCACTAATTCTGATTGTGCATATTTTAAAAAGTCAACTCAAAAGTAGTTTGAGCTGACTTTTCTAAATTTTGACAAAAAACGTAAAAAAAGAACCGGCACCAAATTGTCATTTCTTATATTCATCTAATACTTTTGCAAAATACTTCATACTTGTTAAGCATTGTTCTAAAGTATTTCCTGTCGCGCCAACTTCTATAATACAAGCTGCTTTTCCTAAGTGTTGATTATATCTAGAATTTCTGACTATCATTGGTTTAAATAATCCTGGATACATTTCATTTGCTTTTTGTTGTATTTCAATTGCAAATTTTAAATTTGATTGCCAATTAGGATGATATAGTCCTCCACCATTAGTTCCTATAACAAACATTAATTGTGCTACAGTATCTTCTCCAATTTTTACACTTGGATCATAATTACTTTTACTTCCAATTGCATCTCTATGTAAGTCTATTATAATGTCACTACTGTTGTCTTTTAGTATATTTTCTACTGTTTCTTTAGATCTCGTATATGAACCTGTATATGCTGGATAATCATGATATGTTTTATCATGATAAGTATTAAATCCAAAACTTGTTAAATAGTTTGAAAGTTCATCTCCCACCCTTGCGACAGAAAAACTTAAGTCTGTTGTTCTAAAATTTCCCGTTTGTTGATACTGATATTGTTCACTTGGAGTGTAACTTTCACATGTATGTGTGTGAAATATTAATACATTTCCTTTATTTATATTTAGCTCTTGTTCTAATATACTATTATTAATCTCAAATGATGTTTCATTTTTAATCTTAACTCCATTTATATCTATATTATAGCTTTCTACAATGGGGTTTTGTGTTACTATTTGAGTTTCACTATTTGTAGAAATATTGTTGTTTAGATTATTCTGCTGTTGTTCATTTTCATCATTCTCCGCAATTTGGATATTTTTATTGTCTGCTTGTTCCACCTCTTCTATTTGAGATAATTCTATACTTAATAGTTTTCCAATAATATTGTTTTCCAATTCTTCACCATCTTCTTTTATTATTGAATTTGCTCTATAGTATGTTCTAGATATTGCTGGTATTTCAATATTTAAACAATTTATTAATTTTTCAGATAAATTTACTTGTAATATTTCATTAGTTTTAATTTTAGGTAACATTTTTGTGGTAGCAAATATCATTATTAATATTATTAACAATATAGCTATATGCTTTGCAGATTCTTTTATATTTATTACTGTAACATTAAACATATATTTCTCCTTGTCCTATTGTTCCTATATATAATATATGCTTAATATTTCATTTTTAGAACCAAATGCAAAAAGCAACCCCGGGGCTAAATTAACACCCCGGGGATAAAATTGGCTAAATTTATAACAATCTAGGCTTCAACTCCAAATATATTGGTTTTTCTTCTCTAATCATTGTACTTTTTCCATGCCCTGGATATACAATTGTCTCATCAGGTAAAATCATTAATTTTTTTGTTATTGAATTTATTATATCTTCAAAACTTCCTGTAGGTACATCTGTTCTACCCCATGTACCTCTGAATAAAGTATCACCTGAAAATAGCAATTTCTCACTCTCACAATAAAGGCAAGAGCCACCTTCTGTATGCCCTGGTGTATACAATACTTCAAATTCTAAGTCTCCTAAATGTAGTAAGTCTCCATCATCTACTCTAGCATCAGCTTCTATAGTTAGATTTGGAAATCCAATATATGTTGTTAAACTTACATCTGGATTTAATATATTTTCAGCATCTTTTCTTTCTATTACTATCTTTCCTCCATATCTTTCTTTTAATTCTTGTACTCCTCCTATATGATCTCCATGACAGTGTGTAAGATAAATATATTTTAATTTTGCTTGTAATATATCTAACATTTCTATTATTTTGTCTATCTCACCTGCTGGGTCTATTACCATTGTTTCTTTTGAATTTTCATCTTGAACTATGTAGCAATTTGTTAGATCTCCTGCCCATACTTCAATCTTTAGTTCCTTTAGTATCATTTTTTTAATCCTTCTTTCTATTTTTTCCTGTTTACTTCATAAACACTATCTACTTTTCTTAGTTCTCTTATAATTTTATTTAAACTTTCTAAACTATCTACCTCTAATGTAACTTCTGTTACTGCAATTCTTTCTTTTGTTGCTCTAGCATTAACTCCCAATATCTTAGCTTTTGAGTCATTTATTTTTTGAATTATATCAGCCAATAATCCATTTCTATCATTTGCAAATATTTCTACTTCTACTGTATATGTTACTTTTTCTTGATTATACCATTCTACTTCTATAATTCGATTTTCTTCTTTTAATAGGTCATTAATATTTACACAGTCTTTTCTATGAACAGATACTCCTCTTCCTTTTGTTATATATCCTATTATTTCATCTCCTGGAAGTGGATTGCAACATTTTGAAAGTTTTACTAAGCAATTGTCAATTCCTTTTACTACTATTCCAGAACTTGATGGTTTTGTATTTTTAGTTTTTGTTGTTTCAAGTTCTTCTATCTTTTCCTCTATTGTATCCTCTTTATGTTCTTTTCTATATTCTATGAGCATTCTAGCAATTACTTTTGTTGCAGACATTGCTCCAAACCCAACTGATGCATACATATCATCTAAATTTTTAAATTTGTATCTTTCAAGCATTGGATTTATGTATTCATTTTTAAATATATCAGAATGTTCTATACCTATTCTTTTTAGTTCTCTTTCAATTGCTTCTTTTCCTTTTTCTATATTTTCTGTTTTTCTTTCTCTTTTAAACCATTGTTGTATTTTATTCTTTGCACTTGTACTTCTTACAAATTTTAACCAGTCCATACTTGGACCTTTTGAATTGTCTGATGTTAAGATTTCTACAATGTCACCATTTTTTATTTTTGTTATTATTGGAACCATTTTGCTATTTATTTTTGCACCAATCATATGGTTTCCTATTTCTGCATGTATACTATATGCAAAATCTATTGGTGTTGCTCCTCTAGGTAATACTTTTATTGCTCCTTTTGGAGTAAATACATATACTTCATCTTCAAATAACTCTGTTTTTAAAGTTTCTAAAAATTCTTGTGGATCTTGCATTTCTTGTTGCCATTCAAGTGTTTCTCTTAGCCAAGCAAGCTTGTCTTCTTGCACACTTACTACTTTTTGGCCTTTTTTACTTCCATAGTTTGCTTCTTTATAAGCCCAATGTGCAGCAATACCATATTCTGCAATTCTATGCATGTCCCATGTACGAATTTGAACTTCAAATGGGGTTCCTTTTTCTCCTAACAAAGTAGTATGTATTGATTGATACATATTAGGTTTTGGTACGGCTATATAATCTTTAAATCTTCCTGGCATAGGACTATACATCTCGTGTACAACTCCTAATGAGGCATAACAATCTTTTACAGAATTTACTATTATTCTTAATGCAAATAAATCATATATTTGATCTAGAGTTTTATTATCTCTTTGCATTTTTCTATAGATACTATATAAATGTTTTGCTCTCCCTGTTACTTCTGCTTCAATATGCTGCTTTTTTAATTGAACTCTTATGTCTGCCATAATCTTTTCTATAAATTTTAGTCTTTCTTCTCTTTTTTGCTCTATTCCTTTTACTAATTCATTAAATTCTTCTGGATATAAGTATTGAAATCCTAAGTCTTCTAGTTCCCATTTCATAGCGTATAAACCTAATCTATTAGCTAAAGGTGCATATAATTGCATAGTTTCTTGAGATATTGCTATTTGTCTATCTTTACTTAAAAATTGAAGAGTTCTCATATTATGCAATCTATCTGCTAATTTTATTATTATTACTCTAATGTCTTTTCCCATAGCCAAAAACATTTTTCTATAGTTTTCAACTTGGTTTTCTTCTATTGAGGCATATTCAATTTTTTTAAGTTTTGTTACACCGTCAACCATATCTGCTATTTCTTGTCCAAATTCATTGACTAAATCTTCATTATTTACATCTGTATCTTCTACAACATCATGTAATAATGCTGCACATATAGTTTTTTCATCTAGCCCCAATTCTGCTATTAAATATGCAACATTTGTTGGATGTATTATATATGGCTCTCCTGATTTTCTTAACTGATCCCCATGATGCTGTAATGCATAATTATATGCTTTTTGTATCATTTTTGTATCTGGCCATCTTTTATTTTTCTTTACTTTATCTATAATATCTTTTATAGTATAATTTTTTGTCATATTCATCACCCTTTATTTGAGTAAACAGGATTTCATAATATCTTTTATATTTATTTGTATATTGTCTACTCCGTTAAAATTGTTTATTTCTAAATTTCCTACAACATCTATTTTATCACCGATTCTATATTCAGTAGATAAATATCCTAAGTTAAATCCAATTGCATTTATTATATTTTTATTGTCTTTTAGTGTTAGTTTTAAGTGTTTCCCTTCTGACAATGCTCTTATTGAATCTATTTTTAAATTTTTTATTGCAAACAGTGGCATTTTGTTTTCTTCCCCAAATGGTTCAAGTTCATTTAAGCTTTCTACCATTTCTTTATCTATATCATCTAAGCTAACTTGCATATCTATTTTTAATATTGGTACTATATCTTCTATATGTTTCTGAACTGCTATTTCTTCTAATTGTTCTTTAAATTCTTGCAATTTATCTTTTTTTACATTTATTCCTACAGCCATTGAATGTCCACCAAACTTTTCTATTGAGCCTTGGCATTCTGTTAATGCCTCATATAAGTCAAAACCTGGTATGCTTCTTCCTGAACCTTTTCCATAGTCATCTTCTTCGCACAATAGTATACTTGGTTTAAAATATAATTCTGTAATTTTTGATGATACAATTCCTATTACGCCATGATGCCAGTTTTTTCCCATTAATACTATTGTATTTTTGTCTGACAATTTATCTTTTTCTATTTGTGTAATTGCATCTGTATAAATATTTTTTTCTATATCTTGTCTTAGTTTATTATACTCATTTAGTTTCTGTGTTAGTTCAATTACTTCATCAGGATTTTTTGATAAAAATAATTTTAAAGCTTCTTCTTGGTGTCCCATTCTGCCACAAGCATTTATTCTTGGAGCTACTCCAAACGAAATTGTATTTGAATCTATCTTATTATATCCAGAAGCTTGTAGTATGGCTTTTAATCCTAAATTTTTAGTTTGTTCTACTAACTTTAATCCTAGTTTTACTATTACTCTATTTTCATCTACAAGAGGAACTATATCTGATATTGTTCCAATACATACTATATCTAGATATTTTAAGTATTCTTTTTCATCCAAATTTAGTTCTATGCTAAGCGCTTGTATTAGCTTGAATACAACACCCACTCCTGCTAAATTTCTAAATGGATAACTATTGTCTTTTCTTTTTGCATCTACTACAGCAATAGCATTTGGTAATTCATTTCCAGGCTCATGATGATCTGTAACTATTGTTTCTATTCCTAATTGATTAGCATATTCTACCTCTTCATTTGCAGATATTCCACAGTCTACTGTTATCATTAATGTATATTTTTGTTTTGCAATTTCTTCAACTGCTATTTTATTTAATCCATATCCTTCTTCTAAGCGATTAGGTATATATTCTGCAACAGTTATTCCTCTTTCTTCTAAAAAACTTTTTAAAACAGTTACACTTGTTATTCCATCTACATCATAATCACCATATATTATAATTTTTTCTTTGTTCTGTATTGCTTTTAATATTCTTTGTACTGCAATCTTCATATCAGGCATTTTATATGGATCATAAAAATCATTTCTTTTTGGTTTTAAAAATTTATTTATTTGTTCTTCTTCTGTAATATTTCTATTTACAAGTATTGTAGCTAATAGTTTATTTATTCCATATTTTTTTACTATTTCTTCTACTTTTTCATTATCCACTTGATATATCTGCCATTTTTTGTTCATTCTTATTTTCCTTTCATATATTAATTTTCTTGCATTTATTTTACTATTATAAAAGAAAAATAGCAAGTAATCTTGCTATTTTACTGATATATTTTTAATATTTTTCTATTAGATTAGAAATTGTTTTTATGTTTTAATCTCTATTCTTCGTCATCGATCTCTTCATTTTCTTCTGGTAATTCTTCTCCTAGGCTTTGTTCAAATGCTTTTTCAAAATTTTCTCTAACCTTTTTATCAACTTCTTCAAGTATATCTTTATGTTCCATTAAATATCTTTTTGCATTTTCTCGTCCTTGTCCTATTCTTTCTCCATTATAACTAAACCATGATCCACTTTTTTCTACAATGTCTAGATTTACCGCCATATCCAAAATATTTCCTTCTTTTGAAATGCCTTTTCCATATAAGACATCAAATTCTGCTTCTCTAAATGGTGGCGCTACTTTATTTTTTATTACTTTTACTCTTACTCTATTTCCTATTACATCTCCATCTTGTTTAATATTTTCTATTTTTCTTATATCCATTCTTACAGATGCATAGAATTTTAAAGCTCTTCCTCCTGTTGTTGTTTCTGGATTTCCAAACATTACACCAATTTTTTCTCTTAATTGATTAATAAATATTAATACTGTTTTTGATTTATTTATTGCTCCAGCAAGTTTACGTAATGCTTGTGACATTAATCTTGCTTGTAATCCCATATGAGAGTCTCCCATATCTCCATCTATTTCAGCTTTTGGAACTAATGCTGCTACAGAGTCTACAACTATTACATCTAATGCTCCACTTCTTACTAATGCTTCTGTTATTTCTAGTGCTTGTTCTCCTGTATCTGGTTGTGAAACTATTAAGTTGTCTATGTCAACTCCTAATTTTTTAGCATATACTGGGTCTAATGCATGCTCAGCATCTATAAATGCAGCTTCTCCTCCTGATTTTTGTGCTTCTGCTATTACATGTAATGCTAATGTTGTTTTACCAGATGATTCTGGTCCAAATATTTCTATTATTCTTCCTCTAGGTACTCCACCTATTCCTAATGCTATATCTAGACTTAATGCTCCTGTAGGTATTGCTTCTACCTCCATAGCTTTAAATTCTCCTAATTTCATAACTGAACCTTTTCCAAATTGTTTTTCTATTTGGCTCATTGCAACTTCTAGTGCTTTTCTTTTTTCTAAGTTTTCTTCCATGTTTTCTCCTCCTAATTTTATAAAACTTTTGTTCGATATCTATACTATATATCTAATTTAATCTTTTGTCAAGCAATTTTTTAAATTTTTTTATTTAGTTAATATATAACTATTTCATAAGCAAAACATATCTAGGGTCTTCCTATGGGTCTTGCCTTTATTCAATAGTTATATATTAACTTAGCAAAATAGTGCAAATAATTAATTTTTATACCAGTTGTTTATATCCATGAATATATTATACCAATTTGCTGTAATATTACCTCTAAGGTTCCAACTACTTGCTACTGCATAATAACTATTATATAAACCTATATATGGTACTTCATCATTGTAAATTTGCCTTATTCTTGTATATTTTTCTTTTAGTAGATCTTCTTTGGTTATATTCTTTACTTCATTCATTATTGATGTTAATTCTTCATTATTATAATTTGCTAAATTATTTGCACCAAAATAAGTTTCTAAATTCGGACTTAATGATTCTGTTGTCCCTGTTAAAATCATATCATAATTTTTATTTTGTAAATAATATTGATATTGATTATCACTTGCTTTAACTAGAGAAACTTTTATCCCTATTTCTTCTAAATTAGATTTTATCATCTCCGCTACTGCTAATCTTGTTTGATTTGATGCTTGCACAATAAGCCTAAAACTTATTGTTTTTGTTGAATAATTTTCTGTTTTTTGCCATTTATTATTTTTAAATATCCATCCATTTTGTTCTAATATTTGTTTTGCTTGTTCAACATTATAGTTATATGTTGATTCTTCTCCTTTTAGCCAATTGCCATAATCTAATGGATAATTAGTTTGCTTATATTTATTATTATATAATGATGCTATAATATTTTCTTTATTTATTGCACATGATATTGCTTGTCTAACTTCCTTTTTTGACAATACTGGATTTTGCGTATTTATTGCTAAAAAATCATATTCTCTTCCATGAATTTCTTTTATGTTATAACCTATTGTTCCTATATAATCTTGTATTTTTATGTTTGTTGTAGTTAATAAATCTACTTTTCCTAATTTAAATGCATTGTATAATTCTCCTAAATTAGTGTATTTTCCAATTTTTATAGTCTCCAAAGTTAGTGTATCACCATAGTAATACTCATTTTTATTTAATATTATTTCTTCATTATTATTTTGAGTTATTTTATATTTTCCTGTTCCTATTGGAAAATTATTTTTTTCAGTAGTATTAAAGTCTTGTCCTTCATAATATTTTTTGTTCATTATAGGAAATATTAAATTATACTCAAAAAAAGGTATTTCATGATCTAATGTTATTTGTAATGTTTCATCATCTATTTTATCAGCTCTTATGACATATTGTACATTATATGCATAAATTGATGGTGTTTGTTTTAATATATCTATTGTAAATATTACATCATCTGCAATAAACTTTTGCCCATCTGACCATTTTATATCATTTCTCAATTTTAATAAATAGGTTACTTCACTTGTTTTTGCCCAATCTCTTACTAAGCATTTACTTATTTTATATTCCTCGTCTAATTCAAATAAAGGATCAAATATAATCTTTGATATTTCTTGTACATGCTTATTATTACTTAACAATGGATTTATTGTGTCAAATTCAGCAATACCTAAAGATATTTCCTTTATTATCTCTTCGTCTTCTATTTCTGCTTTTGGAGTTGTTTCTTCTACTGTTTTTTCTTCGCTTTTATTTAATTGGTATATAGCAAATCCCATTATTGCTACTACAAATATTACAAATATATATTTTACAAAATTACTTTTCAAGATATCACCTCTTTGCCTTGTAATAATATCCTATTCTTGTATTTTTTTCAAGAGTTTTTGCTGAAGTTTATTCATTTTGATTAGTTTTGTATTTGCACTTCTTTTTTTATTTTTTCTAATTCTTTTTTGCTCACTTTAGTATAGTTTATTATCTTTTCATCTGTTTCATTATAGTTTAACATACTTTTTATCATCGCTTTTATAGTTTCTTTTATTCCTTCTTTTTTTCCTTGATTTATTAGATCATTTTTTATTTTTGCATTATTTCTTTTAACTCTTTCTATCCATTCATCATCCATACTATTATTCTCCTTTTTCTCTATTATTTTTAATACATCGCTAATATCTTCTTTTTCTAAAACATTTGATAATATATAAGTTACTATATCCTTTATCCATTTTATTCTCTCTTGATCTTTTGCTTTATTTATTAAATCTATTAAAATATTTTTTATATCTTCACTTGTTTCAAATTTTTCTATTAGCATCATACTAGACAATTTTGTGTCTTTTTCTATCAGTTCTTCTTTATTATATTTACTTATGTCTATCAATTCATATTCAAAGCTTATTAAGTACTTTTTATATTTAGCTTCGCCTTTTTGTGTATTTGAAAAATTGGTCTTGACAGTCCATTCTTGAAATCCAGTGTATATCACTATTGGTACTATTATTGGATTTTCTTCTTTTTTTAAACTGTTACCTCTATGAATTTCTTCAATTAATGCTTCACTATATCCTAATATTCTATTAGGCATTTCTTTGTCCACAGTTGATTGATGTTCTATCAAGTAATAAATTTCTTTGTCCTTTTGCTTATATATCATATCTGATTCTTTACTTTTATATGTAGAGGTTATAAAACTATTTTTATATTTCTCTAAATCTTCTTCATTAACCTCCAGATTCAAATATTGACTTAAAAATTTTGACATTTCTTTTATATCACTCAATATATTTTTAAATGTTTTATCATGTTTTTTGTCTACTCCTCCTATTGATACAATTTTTATTTTTGGTAAATTTTTAGGTAAAATATCCTTGTATAATAAAAGTTCTTCTTCTGAAATATCATTTTTTTCAATAAGCAATCACCTATCCTTTCTGTATTTTGTCATTTTTTGTTTTTCTTAGAAATTAAGATTCTAAAATTCTGAATTAAATTAAATCAGATATTCGTCCTGCCTTCCCAAAGTTGTTATTGATTATTAACAATGTTATGTTACCATATATTTAAAATTTTTGCAATAGTTTTATAAAATTTTTATATCTACATTTATAAAAGAGAGCAAATATTGCTCTCTAACTTTTCTATGAAGCTTTATATATATTTGATTGAATTTCTATTTTCTAGATTCTACAATCAATTTAATTCCAGTTCTGTCCTCTCCTTCGACCTCTACTTCTGCAAATGCTGGTATACAAACTAAGTCTACTCCTGCTGGTGCTACAAATCCTCTTGCTATAGCTACTGCCTTTACTGCTTGGTTTAGAGCTCCTGCTCCAATTGCTTGCATTTCTGCTTTTTGTGATTCTTTTACTAATCCTGCAATAGCTCCTGCTACTGAATTTGGATTAGATTTTGATGAAATTTTTAGAATTTCCATTTTTCTTTTGCCTCCTATAATTTAATTTTTGTTGCAACTTTTACATTTTGTATTTTACAATATTTAACAATTTTTGTCTAGTATTTTTGGAAATTTTTTCAAGTTTTCATCGCGTCTTTCGACATATTTTTTTAAATATCGTCCTTTATTTATAATTAAGTCTTTTTATTGATATTACTCTGTTTGAAGTATCATCTATTTCAAATGCAACTGCATTTAATATGCATTCTCCTTCTGCCAATTTGTATTTTTCTGGAAGTGCTGTTTCAAATCTTTTTATTGAGGCTTGTATATCCATTCCAATTACAGAATTTTTTGGTCCTGTCATTCCTAAGTCTGTTATATATGCTGTTCCATTTGGAAGTATTTGTTCATCTCCTGTTTGTACATGTGTATGTGTTCCAAATATGATTGTTGCTTTTCCATCTAGAAATCTTGCCATAGCAATTTTTTCTGCTGTTGCTTCTGCATGAAAATCAATTACTATTATATCTACTTTTCCTCTTATATTTTCTACCATTTCTCTTGCCATTATAAATGGGTTTTCTGTAAGTATATTAATATCTACTCTTCCCATAAAGTTCATCACAGCTATTTTTTTGCCATTGCATTCATAAATTCCTAATCCTTTACCAACAACTCCTTTAGGGTAATTTGCTGGTCTTAATATTTGTGGATCATCTATAAATTTAAAGATGTCTTTCTTTCCCCATGTGTGATTTCCCATTGTTATTACATTTGTTCCAGCTTCTATTATGTCTTTAAAGTTCTTTTCTGTTATTCCCATTCCTCCAGCTGAATTTTCTCCATTTGTTATAACAAAATCTATATTTTCTTCTCTCTTTATTTTGGGTAGTATCTCTTTTAATTTTCTTACACCTGATTCTCCTACTATATCTCCAACTGCTAGTATTTTCAACTTAATTCCTTCTTTCTTTTTTATTCTGTTAGCTTTTTATATATTTCTTCTACATCATTTATCTCTTTTGCATAGTTTTCTTGTATCTGTTTTACGTCTTGTTCTTGTACTTGTAATCTATTTAAGTTAGATAAATATACTCCTATTAATATAAGTGCAATAAATAAACAAGCTAATAGTACAAATAATGTTATTACTCCATTTTCTTTTTTTATAAAATTTTTCATATGTTTACCTCACTTCTTATATTTTTCTCTATCAGACTAATTATATAATATAATTGGATTTTTTACAATCATTATTTACAAAAAAGAGAAAGTCTTTGCTATAGACTTTCTTTTTTTGTTTTATGATGCAGATAAATAATATCTTTCTTTACTATTTACTGATGTTGTTTGAATGCTATATCCGGATGGAATATTCGTTATTGTTCCTCTTACTGCTGAGCCTCCATTTATTGTTCCATCATAGAAGTTTACAGTTCCTGTATTTTCTATTCCATATGTTGTTCCTTCTATTGTTATTACATCTTGACTTACTGTTCCATCATCTTTTCCTAATGTTAATGTTCCTGTATTCTTTATTGCCACTCCTACTGTGCTTGAAATTTTTCCTACTCCACTTGAAGTTGAGTCTATTATTGTTAGATTTCCGCTATTATTTATTGTTATATCTAAATCTGAACTTATTGTTTTTTCATTCATATCTAATATAATATTTTGTCCTTCTGATATTGTAAACGTCATGTCTGATATTATTCCATTAGTTAATTTTATTGTTTGAGTTTCTTCTCCTACTATACTATTTATTGCAGATTGTAAATTTGAGAAATCTACTCCATTTACTTGGGCTACTGTACTTATTGTTCCTGCTAATGCTAAATAATCTATAAAATACTCATCTTCTATTTTATTCGCTACTATATATCCGCTTTCTACATATGTTATAAATCCTTGTGTTGCTCCTGTTCTTCCTTTTATCTGTCCATCATACATATATACTGTTCCTGTTGATGCTACTGATAATCCATATGTTTCTCCCGTAATTACAGGACTTGATGAGTTCATTGTTCCAGTCTCGCCTATGTTTAGTCTACCATTTGCTACATATATTCCTGTATTTGATTGTATTTCTGCTCCTTCTTTTACTGTTGTTGTTCCTCCTGCATTATAAACTCCATATGTATTATTTGATATTCCTACTTCAGATATATTTGTTGTTCCAGTATAATTATAAATTCCATATGTATTCGAATTTATATTTCCACTTTCAAAATTTATAATTCCATTTGAATCATTATATATTCCATAAGTATTATTTGTTAAGTTTCCTCCATTAATAGTTAGTATTCCTGTATTTTTTATTCCATATCCCGAATCTGATATTGAGCCACCTTGTACTTCCATTGTTTTTGCATTTAATACCACTATACCTGATAATCCTGTCATCTTTCCTAATTGTTCTGTTGAACTATCTTTTATTCTCAATAGACCTTTATTTTGTAGTTCAATATAATTTTTAACTGTATGCCCATTTAAATCTAGGTTTATATTCTGATTTTCTCCAATTATTACTAGTATTCCCGGGTCCAAGTCTCTTAATACCGTTATTGTACTTTCGGTTGTTCCACATGCTTCTACTGCTTTTTGTATTGAGTCATACTCTGTTCCATTTACTACTACTGCATTTGTTGTTTTTTGTAATAATGTCAATGTTTCATATTCGTAGTTGCTTATATTTTCTGTAGTAATTTGTAACTCTGCTAAAAATTTTATTTCAGATATATTATTATATATTGCTTTTGTTGTTCCTTGTATTTTTCCATCATATAAGTATAATTTTCCTTCTGGGTTATATATTCCATATCCTTGCTCACTATTATCACTCTCTCTTGCTCTTATAGAAATTTTATTTTCTGGTGAGTCATTATTATTTTTATCTCCAGCATAAACACTTCCATTGCTAACATTATAAATTCCATAGCTACTTCCTCTCCATGAAGGATCACATTCTATACTACCTCCTCTCATACTAACAACTCCACTACTTTTGTTATAAATTCCACAACTATCAATATAAAAACTACTTGAACTTTTTATAGTTCCTCCAGTAATATCTATTGTCCCATTATTCACATTACATATTCCACAACTGATAGCATGTTTTGCACCACTATAAGCTGAATCACGTGTATTATAACTATCAATTATGCCTCCAGACATTTTTACTGTTCCAGAACTTTCATGATATATTCCTGAGCTTTCATGATAGTCTAAATAATTACCTCCTCCACTTTTTCTATTTTTTATAGTTCCTCCTGTAATATTTATACTAGCTGTTCCTGCATCATAAATGGCGCAATATGAATCTTGTCCGTTTACATTTATTTTTCCTCCTTGAACCACTAACATACCTTCATTATATATTGCCATTCTATTTCTATTTTCAATAGTTCCTCCTGAAATTATCAATGTCGAATTAGTTTTATTAGTTATAGTCTTTTCTTCATTTGTCATAATAGTTCCAGTATTTTCTTCACTTGTATCTATTATTTCTAACTTTCCTTCATTTTGAAGTGTTTGCTCTGGTATTGAAGAAGTTATTGTATATCCTTTTAAATCCAATATTATGTCTTTCGTACTTGGAATTTTTATAACTACATCATTTAATGTATATACTATGTTTCTTAATAATATTATTGTTGTTTGATTAGCTCCAACAGAGTCTATTGCAACTTGCAAGTCTGTATATGTTGTTTCTCCTATTTGTGCTACAGGTATCTTTTCTGTTGTTAACATTAGTATAGTTTCATCTTCATTATATTTAAATTCTGTATCATCTTCTTTTTCTGTTATTGTATCATATACTGCTTTATCTTTTCCTTCTATAATCCCATCGTAAAAATAAAATTTTCCACTTGTATTATATATACCATAAGTACTGAATGAAGAAGTTGAAGTAGCTTTTATAGCTGGTTGTTCTTGTGATACCAATCCATCACCTTTTATTCCTAATGTTATAATTCCTTGCTTTCCATTATAAATTCCATAGCAATAATAACCACCATGGCAATTTATTGTTCCATTCGACATTTGGATATTTCCATTATTACCATTATAAATTCCATAAGAATAATATTCAGCATTGTTGTTAATTACTGTATCTCCTAATATTTCTATATTTCCCATACCTTCATTACGAATTCCATATCCCATAAATTCGGTTTCATTAATGATTGTTGCTCCTATGATTTTTACATTTCCATTACTTTTGTTGTAAATTCCTTGGTAAGAACTTACTATTTTTACAGATGATAGTTCTATATTTCCACTATTTTCATTATCAATTCCAGTAGTAACATTTATTTCTCCTCCTGTTATTTTTATGCTTCCATTTCCAATATTGTAAATTCCATAACCATCTCCATCTATTATTCCATCTGTCATTTCTATATTACCAAAGTTATATATTCCATAGCTAGAACTTACATTATTTGTATTTATAATTCCTTTCTCTATATTTATTTTTCCATTTTCTCTGTTCAATAAATTAATTCTAGTATCATTAGCAATTAATTTTCCTTGTGATTCTGCACTTGTATCAATTATAGTTAATTCATTAGTATTTTCCATTCTGTAATAATTATTTACTATTTCGTATCCTTTTAAGTCTAATATTACTTTTTTATTAAACACTGTCGATTGTTCTAATTCAAAATTTCTTAGTACTTCTATTGTCTTTTCAATATTTCCTAAACTATCTATTGCTTCTTGCAAGTTATAATATCTAACTCCTTCTATTTGAACCACATATTCTCTATTTGTAATTTCTACTAAATATATAGTCTCTAAGTTTTCTGTTATACTGCTTTCTATTTTACAGTTTTCCCTTAATTGTGTTATGCTTCCTGATAATGCTGTAGATCCTTGTATTATTCCATTATAGAACTCTACTGCTCCCAATGTATTTATTAGCCCAATTGGTTTTGTATTATTAGGTACTTTTATTCCTTTTATTATAGGTTTTTCATGAGATATTTCTTTTTCTTTATCACCAATTATTATAGTTGCTGAGTCTTCATTGTAAATTCCATTATAAGCACTTACAGTTCCTCCTATTATTTCCGCCTGTTTACAATTATATATTCCATATCCTGAACTCTCATTGTTTACTTCTCCTTCTAATAATTTTACTTTTCCATTATTGTATATCCCATAACTAGCATAATTTCCTTTATTAATATTTATATTTCCTCCAGTCAGTTCCACTATACCTTCATTATATATTCCATAAATACCATTATCATTATAAGGTGTACTACCATTCAAAGAACCACTTATTATTCCTCCAATTACTTCTACTTTTCCACAGTTATATATTCCGTAACCATTTCTACAGCTATTACCGTCTGTTGTTCCTCCTATTATTTTTGTTGTTCCATTATTTGTATTATAAATTCCATAGCTTTTACTATTACCTTGAGTGTAACTAGTAGTAGCAGAAATTATTCCGTCTATTACTTCTAAATTTCCGTTATTATATATTCCGTAACTTCTTATTCCATTATTATTACCAACACTTGCACTTATAGTTCCTCCTGTCATTTCTATTTTTCCATCACTTACATTATAAATACCATAGTTATTACTTCCCGCATTATTGCTGTCCATGCAACTTATTATGCCACCTTTTACATTTACTTCTCCTGTTGTTTTATTATAAATACCACAGCCAAAACTACTACTATCGCAAATAATTTGTCCACCTGATATCTTTACTGTTCCTATAGTTTCATTATAAATTCCATAACTATTATCACTATTAACGTTTAATGTACCTCCTGTTATTGATACTATTCCTGAATTTTTATTATAAATACCATAATTAGTACCTGTAGATATAATACTTAAGTTTCCCAAATTATCAGCAGATTTATCAGTTATTTCCAAATTTCCATAATTATTTATTAGTCTATCTTGTCCTGAAGAAATTGTTAAAATAAAATTATTCAGATCTAGTATTATATTCTTATTTGCATTTATTTCTATTGGTTCTTTTAGCTGTATATCTTTTACAATTGTCACTGTATCCCTATAATCATTTTTATATACTTTGGTAGCATATATTGCATCTTGTAATTTTGTATAATATATCCATTCTATTCTTGCTTCATATCCTACCACAATTCCTAATTGTATTGTTGTTATTCCGTTTTCAAATCCTGTTGATACTGGTCCATATTCCTCTGGGGTATCTGTTGTATTTCCTTGAATAGGAGTTATTCCTTGTATTTTCCCATCATAAAAGTTAAATATATCATTATTTGATATTCCTATTTTATATCCATATATTGTTGGAGTGTCATATTCTATTGCTGTATTATTATCTCCTAATGTCAATGTTCCATTATTTAATATAGTTGTTCCATTTAAACTTTCTAATTTTCCTATTTTTTCTGTTGAACTATCTATTAATTGTAGTTTTGCATCATTTATGCATAATGGTTTCTCTAAGCTTGAACTTCCTATTGTATATCCTTTTAAGTCTAATACTATATTTTGTCCTTCATATGTATAAAATTCTTCATCTGTACTTTTTAACATTTCTATTGTTGTTTGTGTTTCTCCTGCTTCTTTACTACATGCGTCTACTGCTGACTGCACCGTTATATATTGGGTACTCCCTATTTGGCATACTGGTTCTTCATATTTTACTGTATATCTCATTTGTACTATATCAGCTCTGTTTCCAGCTTTATCCGTTACATTTATATATAAATTATACTTTCCCACTTTCAGTTTAGTTTTATTTATTTCAACTGTGTTATCAAAGTCTATATATGTTACCGTTTCTCCTTCCTTGGTCCATGCATATTGCATTTTATCTAGTCCACTAACTCCTGTATCTGTTGCATTTAAATTCACTAATATATCTACGGTATTTTCTTCTCCTGTTACTATATAAGTCGTTTTTGAAGGGCTTATCGTCACTATTGGTTTTTCTTTATCAATATTATTTATAGCAATTTGATTTTCATCAATAACTATACCACTTTCATTTATTGTTCTTGCATATACTATTTTATTTTCTGTAATTACTATCATTTGAACATTTTCTTCTACATTTTTCCATTCTATTCCATCCTCACTGTATTGTCTAATGTAATCATTATATGGATATGTTATTTTTACGGTTACATCTTTATTAGTAAACTCTGTTGGGCTTGCTTCCATTGTTATTTTTTCTACTGTTTGTGCTAATATTGTGCAGTATTTTTGCTCCTCCTCATAATTGAAATATGTATATGGCATATAACCTGTTCTTGGATTTATTTTTCCTTTATATGTTGTTATTTCTGTATTGCTTATTAAAACTCCATTATAAAAATTAAAGCTATATGTTTCTGTATCCATATATATTCCATAGCTTTCTCCATATATTGCAGGTATTGTTGTGCTTAGTTTGTCATCATTTCTTCCTATTGTTACTTTACTTGTCGTATTCGAATATATTCCGTATGTTTTTCCTTCTATTCTTCCACCATATATATTTGTCGTACCATTAGCAAATATTCCATACGCACCTGTTCCTATTACTTTTCCTCCTAGTACTTCTACTAATGAACTATTGTTAGAATTATATATTCCATAATATCCTTTCACTTCTCCTATGTTAATGTATGTTTTGGCTGAGCTTTGATAATTGTATATTCCATATGCACTACTATTAGAATATGTTGCTTCTATTTTTCCACCATTTAAATTTAAGCTTCCTGAATAATTATATATTCCTCTATA
This sequence comes from uncultured Clostridium sp., assembly GCA_945919455.1. Taxonomy (GTDB): domain Bacteria; phylum Bacillota; class Clostridia; order TANB77; family CAG-508; genus CAG-269. The sequence goes on from CAMEJH010000004.1 coordinate 58,393, forward strand.
ATATCCTATTATTTGCACATTATCTTTTATGTTTATTGTTGCTGAACTAGAATTGTTCCTTATTGGTGCATAACTTGATGAAGTAGATTTATTTTCTATTGTTATATTATCACTTACTATTAATGTCCCATTATTAGTCACTGTACTAGTATTATTTGCTTCTGTTGTTATTTTTCCTGTTCCTATTATTTCTATTGTTTTTCCACTATTTATTGTTATTGTTTCGCTTCTTGTTAATATGTAGCTTTGTACATCAAATGTTACACTTTTACTAAATGTTGCTGTAGTCATATCAGTATAATCACCCAACAACTTGATTACAGAACCATCTGTTGCTACATTTATTGCTTCATTTATTGTCTGTGTTGTGATTTTATCATCTATTAAATAGTTTGCTGTTCCTATAGAAATTTCCTTTTTCTCTGATATATTTCCTGCATTATCTATTGTATACAAATAATATGTTGTATTTGTGTTTAGTCCTTCTATTGTAAATTCATCTGATTTTTGCTCATTCCATGAATCAATTTCTCTTGGTTCTGTTATCTCTGTACTTATATAATACCCTCTCAATCCTGATTCTTTTTCTGTTACTTTTACTTCTACTTTTGCATTTTCTCTTGATACTATTATTGTATCTATACTATCTATTAATGGTGCTTTTTTATCTATTTTTATTGATGTTTTATCTCCATATTTACTTGTTTTACCATTTTCATATACTGCTCTTATATATATTTCCTTTTCTATGTCTTCTTTTAATTTAAATATTACTTTATTATTATTTTTTTCATAGTTGTAAAAATTAATATCTTTTCCTAATAATGGTGAGTATAATTTTATACTATTTATCATAAACATATCTTGATACAAACTAGTCGAAGAATTTTTTCTATATCCTATGTGTAAATAATATTTCTTTCCTCCAGTTATTGTTGTCGTATAATCTGATGTTTTCGTGCTTCCTGATACATATATAAATCTTCCTTCTGTCGTATTATATCTTGGTGGTGTTGAACTTTCTGTTATTGTTGCATATCCATAGTCATTATTTGTTTGACTTGATATTGTTGTATTTAATGTTATCTCCAAATTTGCTTCTGGATAATCAGTCAAATCTATTTCAAAATAGCTGTTTGCAGTTGTATTATTTTTTCCATTGTTATTTGATTTTAATGTTCCATCTGCTTGTACTCCGAAATAATATGTTCCATTATTAGTTGGTCCACTTATCCATTCTGGTTTATCTTCTGACATTGGAAAAGCTGTTATATAATCTATACTTGTTGGTATTATTTCTCCTGAAATATCTTTCCATGTTGTTCCATCCTCAGAATATTGATATTTTTCTACTACATTTCCTGTTGCAGTTGTATCTGTGTTTACTTCCCCATATAGATCATCTTTTGTCCATGTTCCTTGTTCGTAATTAATTCCACTTGAATCATTATGCTTTAATATTAATTCTGGTGCTTCTTTACTTATTACTATTACATAATTGTTGCTTGCTTCATTTCCTGCTTTATCCTTTGTTGTAACTGTTATTTCATATCTTCCCACTTCTGTTAGTGTTAATGATTTTGGCTCATTAATATTTTGATATGTTGTTACTTCTCCACTTGCGTTTGTTTCTGTATAAACTGTTGAATCTTTTAATATTGTATATGTTGTTTGTTTATGCCCTGATTCATTGTCACTTCCGTCTACTTTTTCTATATATATGTCTTGATCTGTAACTGTTGGATTTGTTTTGTCAAATTCTTGTCCTTGATCATCTACCAAAGTTCCTGGTGTTGGATTTATTGTATCTATGTTTCCTACTTCTACTTCTGCTGTATATGTTTTTCCATCATTGTCTACTGCATGGAAATAATACTTTCCATTTTCTTTTATTGGTTCAGTATCTGGTGTTGATACTTCTATCTTTTCTTTTTGTGCTTCTGTTACTGTTGTCCATTCTGAGCTTATTACATTACTAGCTTTTTCTTCTTTTGTAATTACATATTTCTCAAATTGTCTTGTATTATCTTTTCCTTGATCTATTTCTGCTTTTGCTGTTAATATTACTCCGTCTTTGGTCCATCCATCTTCTGTTGGATTTTTCATTGTTTGTGTTAGCTCAACTCCAACAACTACTATTTTTATTACATATACATTGCTTGCGTCATTTCCTACTTTATCTTTCGTTGTAACTGTTATTTCATAGCTTCCTGTTTCTGTTAGTGTTAATGATTTTGGGTTACTTAAATCTTGGTATGTTATTAATTCTCCATTTTCAGCTATTTTTTGATATATTTTTGAATCTTTTACTACTGTATATGTTGTTTCTTTATGTCCTGATTCATCGTCACTTCCATCTACTTTTTCTATATATGTATCTTTGTCTACAATAGTTGGATTTGTCTTGCTAAATTCTTGTCCATTATCGTCTACTAATGTTCCTGGTGTTGGTTTTGCTATATCAACTTTTCCTACTTGTATCTTATCTGTATAAATTTTTCCATCACTATCTTTGACATGAAAATAATATGTTCCATTTTCTGTAATTGGATCATCTTCTGGTGTTGATACTTCTATCTTTTCTTTTTCCGTTGATGTTGTTTTGGTCCAATCTGAATTTGGAATATTATTGGGATTTTCTTCTTTACTTATTACATATTCATCTAGTTTTTTTGTATTTTGTTCATTTTCTTTTTTTATTTCTGCTTTAGCTGTTAATGTAACACCATCTTTAGTCCATCCATCTTCTGTTGGATTTTTTATAGTCTGGGTTAATTCAGTTATCACATTTGCTTTTGACATATTTTGGTATATTTCATCAACTCTTTCTATGTCTTTTGCATAATTTTCTTGTATCTGTTTTACTTCTTGTTCTTGCACTTGTAATCTATTTAAGTTTGAAAGATATGTTCCTGTTAATATAAATACAAAAAATAGGCAAGCTAATAATACAAATAATGTTATTGCTCCCCTTTCTTGTTTATTTTTAATCTTGTTTTTATATTTCATTTTCTCTTCCTCCGTTATCTATTTTTTGACTTTTTTAAACTTTTTTCTCCATACTTATATTATATATTATGAGTTTTTTGTTTGCAATATTTAAATAAAAAAATATCAAAAAAATGAAGGTACTATGTACCTTCAAAGAGTATTAATTAAATATTTACTTACTTTCATTCTTTTTTCTAGATAATTTATGAAAACTATGTTTTGAAGAATCTAGCATTCCTCTAATTTCAGCTTTAGAATTATCTATTTTATTTTTCAATTCCTCTTTTGAGTTATCTATTTTATTCTTTATTTCTTCTTTTGAATTGTCTATTTTAATTGCTATTTCTTGTTTTGATTCTTCTATTTTCTTTTTCATTTCATCCCATTTATTATACAATACATTTTCTTTAATTCTAGGGAATGCATGTACAAGTCTTCTGTATAAACGATATTTTTTTCGAATAATTTTCTTTACTTTATCTGAAATCTCTATTGTATTATCTTTAAATTCTCTAGACATTTCTTTTAAGTTAAGTATTATTTTAAATGAAACTATCATATCTATAACATATATTACCAAGAATATCCCCGTAAATGTATGCAATGCTAAATCTGGTAACATGTTGATATATTTTAGTAAAAATGGATTTGCTATATATATTATAAATATTCCAGCTATTCCAAACGGAATAAGGGTTTCTAAGCATATACGTCCATTTATATTAAACTTTCTATTACTATAGTCCCACCATCTTGCTTTAAATATTTTTTCCATAATATAACTTGTAGCGTATTCTAGTGTTCCACAAATTAGTAATGACATAAAAAATGTTATCCAAATGTCATCATTATATTTAGCTAGGAGTATTGTTATTAGCAATACTCCCGCTCCATATATTGGACAATATGGTCCAATTAAAAATCCTCTATTTACAAATTTCTTTTTTTTAATAGTATCTCCAACGGATTCCATTAACCATCCTAGGAATGAGTAAATAAAAAACAGTACAACATATTTTTCTATTTCAATAATCATTATTGTCCCTTTCTTTTACCATTAGGACTGTTCCTGTGGTAAACTTTCTTTTACTTCATTTTCCTTTTCTGTTATTTTTCTTTCTTTTTGTTTTGTTTTCAAATTATCCTTAGCAACAGTCATAAGAAGTTTAATCCTATTAGTTTGATTAGCCTCACTTGCACCTGGATCATAATCAACAGGTACAATGTTTGCATCAGGATACATTTCTCTAATAGTTTTTATAACACCTTTTCCTACAACATGATTTGGCAAACATGCAAATGGTTGAACACATACAATATTGGGAATATCATTTTCCATATATTCAAGCATTTCTGCTGTTAAAAACCATCCTTCTCCAGTTTGATTTCCTGTAGACAATACGGATTTCACATTGTCTGCTAAGTGCCAGATATTTGATGTTGGTAAATATCCTTTTTTAGATTTTTCTAAAGCTTTTCTTACATCTTTTTCAAATATATCTATTAAGCTTATTGCAGCTTTGAATAGCATTGCTTTTTTGTTATCATTTTTTAACATCTGGTTTGAAATTACTTTATTACTTGCAATAAATTTAATAAATCCTAAGAAGTCTGGAAGTACTACTTCTGCTCCTTCTTTTTCTAATAAGTTTGCAACAAAGTTGTTTCCAAATGGATGATATTTTATCAAAATTTCTCCAACTATTCCAACTCTTGGTTTCTCTATACCTGTCTTCCATTCTATTTTTTCAAAGTCTTCTACTATTTGATAAATGCTTTTTGAAATTTCTCTAGTTTTTCCATTTATAGTTAGATTTTTTGCTTTTTCCATCCATTCATTAAATAGTTTTTCTGTTTCTCCATTATTCTTCTCATATGGTCTATTTTTATATAACATTTTTTGCAATAAATCTGCATAAACCATTCCTCTTAATAGTTTTTCTACTAATGATAGTGTTAACTTAAATCCTGGATTTTTCTCCATTCCAACAACATTAAATGATATTACTGGTACTTGTTCAAAACCTGCATCTTTTAATGCTTTACGGATAAATCCTATATAGTTTGTTGCTCTACATCCTCCACCTGTTTGTGACATTATTAATGCTGTTTTATTTACATCATATTCTCCACTTTCTAATGCTTCTATGAATTGTCCTGTTGTTATTATTGATGGATAACATGCATCATTGTTTACATATTTTAATCCTGTTTCTATTGTGTGTGGTGTACACTCTCTTAATAATTTTGCTTTATATCCTTCGCTTTGTAATATTGGCTCTAAAAATTCAAAGTGTATTGGTGCCATTTGTGGGAATAGAACGGTATATTCTTTTTTCATTTCTTCTGTAAATGGTATTCTATTTAGTTCATATCTTCCTGTTGCTGTATTATCTTTCTTTTCATTCAAACGTTTATTTATACTTGCAAGTAATGAACGTAAACGAATTCTTACAGCTCCTAAGTTATTTACTTCATCTATTTTGATTAATGTATACATTTTTCCGAAACTTGTTAAAATTTCTTCGACTTGGTCTGTTGTTACTGCATCAACACCACATCCAAATGAATTTATTTGTACCAATTCTAGGTTATCATGTCTTCCAACAAAATCTGCTGCTGCATATAATCTTGAAT